>JAIXVB010000389.1 GCA_027483245.1 Verrucomicrobiaceae bacterium
GGCAGATGCGGTGCGGACATCTTTTGATACCAAACATAGAGCGCCTGCTGGGCCTGCCCTTTGACCTGATCTTTTCCGCGCATGCCCACGCGCTGCGGATGAAACACGACGCCGGTGCCTGGCAGGATGGTCGCGTGGTCGGCCAGCTTGCGCGCGGCGGCCAGGTATTTGTCGAGCTGCGCCGGATTGATGAACAAGGTGTCGCCAGTGTTGGCGAAACCTTCACCACCACCGCCATCGGGCTGGAACTCTTTGGCCAGGCCGTAATCGCGCCCAGTGAGATCACGCAGCGTGTAGTCATATTCGGCATTGGTGAGGCGACGCAGGGTCACGGGGCCGGGATCACCTGCATTGGCGGTGGCCACGGCATCCAGCGCGCTGGTCGCCCAGGCGAGGAGTTGTTGTTTCTCGGCATCGCTCAGCTGCGTTTCGTCCTCGGGCGGCATCTCCCCTTTGGCGATGACGTGCTGCACTTTATCCCACAGGGCATATTCAGCCTCGACAGAGGGTTCTTTTTCCAAACGCTCGAGATCGACACCTCCCTTGGCCTTCTTGGTGTTGTGGCAGTCGTAACAGGTCTCTGCCAGCATCGGTTGCACGGTTTTCCAATCGGGAGCGGCTTGCACAGCGGCACCGAGGGACATGAAAACAAGAAAGCGAGCGGCGGGGGACATCCGATGAAGCATGGGCAAGGCCAGTTATTGAAGGGGTGTAGAAACTACGAGTCTGCGGCGCTGCGTCATGCAGGAAAGCGCGGTGGCAGCTCCCTTGAGAAGTTCGGGGCACAAAAAACGGCAGCGTGGGAGACACGCTGCCGTTGAAGAAACGACCAAAATCAGAGGTTCAGGTCGGTGACGGCACCCAGGCTGGCACTGGTGGTCAGCTTGGCATACTTCGCCAAAACACCGCGTGTGTAGCGTGGTTTCGGCTGCTTCCATTTGGCCAGACGGTCTTTCAGTTCCTTGGCGGGAATACCGAGGGTAATCGCACGTTTTTCAGCGTCGATGGTGATCGGATCGCCATTTTTGATGACCGCAATCGGACCCCCAACGAAGGCTTCTGGGGTGACGTGACCGACGACGAAACCGTGGCTGCCGCCGGAGAAACGACCGTCGGTGATGAAGGCGACGTCTTTGCCCAGACCCTTGCCCATGATGGCGGAGGTGGGTGAAAGCATCTCGCGCATGCCCGGGCCGCCTTTCGGTCCTTCCATGCGCACGACGATGACATGGCCTTTTTTGACCTTGTCATTCAGGATGGCCTGCAGCGCAGTTTCCTCGGACTCGAACACGATGGCTTTGCCTTCGAACTTGAGGCCTTCCTTGCCGGAAATTTTGCCGACGGCGCCTTCCGGGCAAAGGTTGCCTTTGAAGATGACGAGGTGGCTGTCTTTTTTGATCGGGTTGCTGAGCGGACGGACGATCTGCTGATCCTTGGGCCAGAAGATCTTGGAGTTCTTCATGTTCTCCTTCATCGTCTTGCCCGTGACGGTGAGGCAGTCGCCATGCATGAGACCTTCGTTCACCAGGATGCGGATGAGGGGCACCGTGCCGCCGATCTTCACGAGGTCGTTCATGAAATACTTGCCGCTCGGTTTCACATCTGCCAGCACCGGCGTTTTTTTGCCGATGCGCACGAAGTCATCAATGCCGAGCTTCACCCCTGCGCTGTGCGCCATGGCGATGAGGTGCAAAACGGCGTTGGTGCTGCCACCGAGCGTGATGATCAGTGTGATGGCGTTTTCAAAGGCCTCCTTCGTCATGATGTCGCGGGGCGTGATGCCCTTTTTGATCATGTTCATGACAGCAGCCCCCGCGTCGAAACAATCGATGAGCTTATCGTTCGAAACGGCGGCTTGAGCGCCGGAGTTTGGCAGTGACATGCCGAGCGCTTCGATGGCCGAGGCCATCGTGTTCGCCGTGTACATGCCGCCGCAGCTGCCTTCACCCGGGATCGAGTGCTCTTCGATGTCGATCAGTTCCTTGTCGCTGATCTGGCAGTTGGCGTGCTTACCGACGGCTTCAAAGACGGTGACGATGTCCGCGTCCTTTTTCTCCACGCCCACGCAGCCCGGCAGGATGGTGCCGCCATAAACAAACACGCTGGGACGATTCATGCGCGCCATGGCGATGAGACAGCCCGGCATGTTTTTATCACATCCACCGATGGCCACGAAGCCATCCAGACCTTCACAACCGACGACCGTTTCGATCGAGTCGGCGATGACTTCACGCGAGACGAGTGAGTATTTCATGCCCTCGGTGCCCATCGAGATACCATCGGAGATGGTGATGGTGTTGAAGATCACGCTCTTGCCGCCCGCTGCGTCCACGCCCTTCGCGGATTCTTTGGCGAGACGGTCGATGTGCATGTTGCAGGGAGTGACCATGCTCCAGGTGCTGGCGATGCCGATTTGAGACTTCTTGAAGTCCTCGCGCTTGAAGCCGACAGCGTGCAGCATCGCGCGGCTGGCGGCACGTTCCGGCCCATCGACGACGATGGCACTGTGTTTGCGATGCAGGGAATCGGGCTTCTGGGTGGCGGCTTTCTTGGGCATGATCGGTGGAGGCAGAGTTTGGCAGCGCCCGCTTTGTCTTGCAAGCGCAGAGGCAGGTCGTGTATAGCCTGCTCTGTTCGATCCAACCTCAGCCCCTTTTCCCATGTCCAACGGCGTCAAAATTGTCGGCCCAGAACCCACGGCCCCTAACCAAACCGTTACTGCACCGACCAATGCGGTGTATTCCAACGTCAGCCGCATTTTTGCCACCCCGAATGAGCTGGTGCTGGACTTCGCGCTGAACATGAATGCCTTTGGCCCCCTGGTCGAAGAAGAAGCCAAAATCGTCAGCCGAGTCATCACGTCCTATGATGGTGCCAAGCGCCTGTGGCTGCACCTGACCCAGACGCTGCAAGCCTA
Organism: Verrucomicrobiaceae bacterium; assembly: GCA_027483245.1. Classification (GTDB taxonomy): domain Bacteria; phylum Verrucomicrobiota; class Verrucomicrobiia; order Verrucomicrobiales; family Verrucomicrobiaceae; genus Prosthecobacter. The sequence continues at coordinate 2,918 of JAIXVB010000389.1, forward strand.
TGAGAAGAAGTATGGCACCATCGAGCTGGATGTGGCCAAGCGCGTGAAGGAGTAGGCGCGCATTCTTGCCATTGCATCCCGACCTAGCGCACGCTTGGTAAAGGCATGAGCCTTGATGACCTAACCGCACGCATTTGTGCCTTTCGCGATGCGCGTGACTGGATGCCCTATCACAATCCCAAAGACCTCGCCGTGGCCATCGCGGCAGAGGCTGGGGAGCTGATGCAGCATTTTGTCTGGAAGACCCCCGAACAGGCGGATCGCGTGGTGGAGGAAAAACGCGCGGAGATCACCGATGAAATCGCCGATGTGGCCATCCTGCTCTTCGAACTCGCGCACAATCTGGACATCCCTCTCGCCGAGGCCATGCAGGCCAAACTGGACCGCAATGAAATCCGCTACCCCGTGGCCAAAGCGCGCGGCAACAATCTGAAATACAATGAGCTCTGAGGCAGATCCCGCGCCGGTGCACAAACGCCGCGTTCGTTACAGCGGCAAAAATCCACGGCGATTCGAAGACAAATACAAGGAGCACCAGGCCGATCTCTACCCCGATGCGGTGGCCAAGGTCATCGCCTCCGGCAAAACCCCCGCAGGCCAGCACCTGCCCATCATGGTGCCGGAAGTCCTGGAATGCCTGCAACCTCAGCCTGGTGATCGCGGGGTCGATTGCACGCTGGGTTATGGCGGCCACAGCCGGGCTATTTGGCAGGCTCTCCAGCCTGGCGGTCATCTGTTAGCCCTGGATACCGACCCGATTGAAATCGTGCGGACTGAGACGCGTCTGCGGGCCTCGGGTCTGGGCGAGGAAAGCTTCACCGCGAGGCGTTGCAACTTCGCTGGGCTCCTCAAGGCGCTCGCGGAGCAGGGCTGGCATGAGGGAGCGGACGTGATCTTTGCGGACCTTGGGCTGTCTTCCATGCAGATCGACAATCCAGCCCGTGGTTTTACCTTCAAACACGATGGTCCTCTCGACATGCGTTTGAACCCACAGCGTGGAAAATCGGCGGCTCAGTGGGTCGCGGAGCTCAACGTGGAGCAGTGGACGAAACTGCTGGATGAAAATGCCGATGAACCCCGCGCGGCGCTGATTGCTGAGCACCTCGTTCGCACCCAGCAGCGCAGCCCGATCACCCGCACACGGACCTTTGCCGAGGCCATCCGCCAGGCGCTGCCGCGCTCTGCTGCTGAAGAGGGAGACGACACCGTGCGCCGTGTGTTTCAGGCCCTGCGAATCGCGGTGAATGAGGAGTTCACCGTGCTGGACACCCTCCTCCGTGCCCTGCCCAATGGTCTCCGAGCGGGCGGTCGCGTGGCCATCCTCACCTTTCATTCGGGTGAAGATCGGCGGGTCAAAAAAGCCTTTCAAGAGGGCCTGCACCTGGGCCTCTACGCCAAGGTGGCGCGCGAAGTCATCCGCGCGAGCCCCGATGAGCAACGCGCCAATCCGCGCTCCTCACCGGCAAAGTTGCGCTGGGCCGTGCGCGCGGAGTAGATTTTCCCCAAGCGAGAAACAAGCTGCAAAAAGGCCGCTTTGGTGCTAAAGCCATCGCCCCTCATGCTTACCCTCCGCGACGTCACCAAGACCTTCAATGCCCGCACGCTCTTCACGGGGGCCAACATGACCGTGAACTACGCCGAACGCGTCGCCCTCGTCGGGCCCAATGGCGCGGGCAAATCGACGCTGTTCTCACTCATTTTGAAGGAAGACGAGGCGGATGCCGGTGAAGTGGTGCGCGATGAATGGACCACGCTGGGTTACCTGCCACAGGAGAGCGAACCTGTTGGCAATGAGACCATCTTAGACGTCGCCACGGGCAAAGCGGGTGAGATTGAGCAGCTGGAGGAACTCCTGCGCAAACACGAGGCCACAGGCGATGTCTCCGCCCCTGAATACAGCGAGGCGCAATCCAAACACGACGCCCTCAACGATCCGCAAGCGGAGGCCAAGGCGAAAAAGATCCTCAAAGGTTTCGGTTTCAAAGAAGAAGACTTTCACAAGCCCGCGCGGGAGTATTCCGGCGGCTGGGTCATGCGTGCTCACTTGGCCCGCATCCTGGTCATCGAGCCCGATCTGCTGCTCCTGGATGAGCCCACCAACCACCTGGACCTGCTGTCCCTGATGTGGTTCCGCAATTACCTGAAAAACTACCCGGGTGCGATCCTGCTCATCTCCCATGACCGCGACTTCATGGATGAACTCATCGAGACTGTGTATGAGATCGAGGAGAGCAAGCTCATCCAGTATCAGGGCAACTACAGCCAGTATCTGAAGCAGAAGGAAGAGAACTACGAGCGCGCCTATCAGTCCTGGAAAAATCAGCAGAAGGAAATCGAGGCGATTCAAGAGTTCATCGACCGCTTCCGCTCCGTCACCTCAAAGGCCGCCCAAGCTCAGAGCCGCGAACGCCAGCTGGAGAAGATGGACAAGCTGGATAAACCGCGCCCGCTGCGGAAGGCCTTCCGATTCAATTTCCCTCAGCCTCCGCGTGGCGGACAGCGTGTGGTCGCCCTGACCGACATCCACCAGGCCTACGGCGAAAAGAAGATCTACCAGGGACTCGATCTCGAAGTGGAAAAGGGCGAGCGCACCGTGCTCGTCGGTCCCAACGGTGCCGGTAAGTCCACCCTCATCAAGATCATGGCGGGCGAGGTGCCCTTCCAAAAGGGCGAGCGCCGTTTTGGCACGAACATCAAGATGGGCTACTTTTCCCAGCACCGCGCCGACACGCTGGACCCGGAATGCACCATTCTCGAAGAGCTGAAACGCTGCGCGCCTGAGCTGCGTGAAGACGATGCCCGCAGCATCTTGGGCAGCTTCCTGTTCAAGCGCGAAGACGTTTACAAGAAGTGCAAGGTACTCAGCGGCGGTGAAAAAAGCCGTCTGAATTTGGTGAAGTTCCTGGTCGATCCACCGAACCTCCTCCTCATGGATGAGCCCACCACGCACTTGGACATCTGGGCCATTGAGGGACTCATCCTCGCGCTGCAAAAGTTCGAAGGCACTCTCGTCTTCATCTCCCA
>JAIXVB010000412.1 GCA_027483245.1 Verrucomicrobiaceae bacterium
CTCTGGGTGCCACTGGTCAGGGACGTGAGATTGCCCGCCGCGTCGTAACGATGCTCAATGCTGCCCAAGGCATCGGTGTGGGTGCGCAACTGGCCGCTTTTGGGGTAATACCGAAGCGTGGTCGAACTGCCATCTGGAGCTGTGATGTTCTCCACCTGACCCGCAGCGGTGTAGCTGTAACGGGTCGCACGCTGACCTGGGGTGGTCTGCTGCTGAAGCTGGCCCAGTCCGGTGTAAAACATCTGATAGGTATTGTTCAGTCGGTTGGTCAGACTGCGCAATTCGCCATCCGGATCGTGGCTGTAGAGCAATCGGTCCACATTCGCCGGAAGCTCCAGAGCACCGCCCTGCGTGGGGGCTTTGAACGCATCGGAGATGATCTTTCGGCGCGCCAACACATCGGTTTGAGTGACCACGCGGAAGCCCTCATCGTCAGTCACCGAATTGGTCGTCTGCTCTGGGCTGCTGGCATGAGTGAGCACGCGCCCGACAGGATCCGTGACGGTGCGAACTCGGCCATTGGCATAAGGCACCGTTGTTACCTCTGCACGCGCGCCAGCAATGGGTGAAGCCGCCAGAAAACGAGTCACCGAAGGCCAATCACGTGAGTCGTAGAGAGTCTCACTGACATGGAAAAGACTGGTGAGGCTGTCATCAAAAAGGCCGTCCTTGGTCACTCGATAACTGCGCAGCGGTTTGCCCTGAGCACTGAAGGTTTGGCCCGTTTTATAAGATTGCGGCAAGCTGTCAAAACTGCGCACCGCATCTCCGGCATTGTCATAAACCGTGGTCACGGTGTACACGTCCGGCGTGCCATAGGCGATCGTTTCCGTCAACTTTTGGCGACGCGCGTTGTAGCTGTGACGCGTGCGGCGACCCAGTTCATCGATCGTTTCCACCAGATCCCCCCGCGCATTGTAAATCGTGCGGCTGACGACCAGGGTGTTGCGCACGGAGCCGATGCCGTCATCGACCTCCACCTCACGACTGGATGAAGCGGGTTGGCCCAGAGCATCGTAATCCAACGTCACAGTGCGCCCAGCAGGATCGGTCACCGTTTTCACCTGGCCGATTTTCAAACCTTCGGTGTGATAGGTATAGCGTGTGGTGAGGAGGTAACAACACACCATGCGCTGGAGTTGGCTTGCCACAGGATGCAGGCCGATTACTTGCGCGCTTTGAGTAACAACCACTGCAGACCAATTCCGGCCACGATCAACACGACGATGATGCTCCACGAGATTGATGCAGGCTCCTGGCTCGATGCCTCCGGCTTTGCTCCGATTGAATTGTGATTCCGCGAGCCCGACGCAGCTGATTCCACGTTCCCGTTTGCCATCCTCGCAGTTTGGCGCGTCTGTTCGTTTTCAGCTTGCATCCGCTTTGCATATCGAGACCTGGCCAACTCGATTCCAATCGCTCCAGCTTTCTCGAGCTCATCAAGAAGCTTGGCTTGCTCTGGCGTGCCCACATAGGCAATGAAATCAGCCAAACCAAACAATGGGGAGGCCTCTAGAGTTCTGCCTTCTGCTTCGAAAATCTGGATTGATTCGGCTAGGAGTTCATCAATATGCGGATAATTTGGGTGACGAGACAACCATCCCCATAGACCTCCACGCACTCCATTATGCTTCGGACGCCTGAGAACTTCGAGCAATATCCTCCATGCGTTCGGGCGTGTTAACAAATCTTTGTCCACCATGCTGAGCCATTGGCTGGCAGGATGAGATACCATTCGTCCCGCATAGACACCCGCGACTTCTTCGTCGGTTAAATTTTCAATTGAGATGGTTGAGTTAGCGATGCCTTCAAAAACTCGATCATCAGCAAAAACAATAGGATTCTTTGAGGGAGAAGGATGGCGGATTGGGGGTCGCGAAACGGATTGCGAAATGCCAGGCAGTGGTGCAGAACCGATACAGAGAATAACGAGGCAAAAGTTCAAAGTCTTCATGTTTTAGAATCCATTATTTTTCATGTGGGCTGTTAGGATCCTTTCGTCATCAAAACGGAAGCATTTACTTTTTAGCCAATCTTGGCTGTAGAATCTCTGTGAAATAGCGCAGAGCGGCGGCGTTACGAAAAACCGCAAACTCCCTGGCGCCAGGGGCGGGAGCGGGCGGAGCACTTCGGTGGTTGGCAACGGTGCGAAGCTGGTGAGCTTCGCACGCCACACTAACCTTTGTTGATAGCATGGCAGGCCGCAGAGACATTGCTACAGCAGTCAATCCCACACGGTCAGTTGCACACTCAAATTGGCAGCCTGAAGGCGCTCTCTGAGTGCTTTTGCACTCGCCTTCAATTCATCAGAAGACAAGCTGGTACGGTTAATTTGCTTTGCGTCACTATCATTAGCCAGGGCTTCCATTGATCTAGGCACGACGTTCATCGCACGCTTTACAATGTCAGCTAGAGCTGGATCGCGCGTCGTCGAGTGAAGCTTCCACAATAGTTCAAAATCTTGAGGATCAGATGATCTACTCAACGCCCAGGCCATGACCCGCTGAAGTTGTGGCGTTGCCGTCTGAAGCTGGTGACGATAACGTGCCATCAATGCATCGTCTCCATACTGGACGATTGTAGTCGCAATGAACCCTTGCGTTCCTTTCCACGCATGAACTCCAAGTGTTGCATCTCCCCAGCCACCCGGGAGTTCAAAGGCCGGGAACTCATATGGCGGAGCAACGACAAGGTGATCAAAAACAAGTGAGGCGAGCTTACTCGGGTCCAACCTCTCTGCTAGCCGAATAGCATCTTCATACTTTGGGTTAAATGCCTGCCCGGCTTTCGGTGCAAGTTTTTTCACCGCCTCGAACACCAAGTCTGTGAACGTTGACATCTGATCGAGTGGCACTGCGGCCAGAACATCTATCAACAAGTCTGCTTCAAGAAGTCTGGGGGCCATCGACTCAAGTTTTGCTAATGCCTCGTTCGATAACTGGCCGGAAGATGTTCGCGACAAGATGAGTGCATCAGCCTCTGCACGAATGTTTTGAGGCATTGACGCTGCGATACCATATTTGGGCTGTTGGGCGACAGCCTTGCTTGAAGCAACTGGCGTGCTGGAGTGATCACGATCACAGGACGTTACGAGTGCCAAGACAAAGAGTATGAGTAATGAGGTTTTCATGGCTGCACTCATGGTGTTTCAAGCTTTGCGTCAGTGACTTTGCCCGACAAATCCCAGCAGTCGTAGTGGTGGAGTTTCCATTCTACTTTCGTCTTGTTTGCCCCACGTTTGTCCTGTGCCCCTAGAACTGCTTTTGCGCCGATGGACTTGCTCAGGTCTGCACCCTTCGCGGCATTAAACTTCTGATTTGTCCAGTCGGCTGAGGCTCTACCTAAGACAGTTTCCAGGAAGTTAATTTGACTCGGATTTGTTGATGTTTGTCCAAGTAGCCACTTCGCAAGCATGTTCCCACCACCTGCTGCAGCAGTCACCCTTGCATTTAGCGCCATGGGTGGATAAACATTGTAACTCACCACGATTGGCGTGTCGTCGGCACGATTTACGATTGAAGTTGAGAAGAACGTTTGAGCCGCAGCACCCCCAGTTTTGAACACAAGGTTTGGGTGCTCAATTTTCTCTGTTCCTGACGCAAAGTGCTGAAACTTACCGCTTGTAATGTGAACCTCTGCCCCCTTGAGCGGATCTTTTTTCAACTCCATCAATGGGTTAATCGCTTCAACCTTGGAGACAGTGACTTTCGGCTTCGGCGACCATGGACGATAGCTCACTGGCTGATCACCATCGGTGAACGAAATGTTGCTGGTGTAGTCTGCGACATCGGCGGCAATGGCTGCGGGATCATCATCAAAGCCGCGGGCGTTGTTGGCTTTCAGGCTTGGACGCCAATTCTCAATCCGAGAATCGACTGGAGAATAAAAAGTGCCTTCAAAGCTGATCTTCACTCCATCAATGATCGTGAGGTCTTCTTCGATGGTGGCCTGGCCACCACCGGGCATGACCAGCTCGATCTCAACCTTCGAGTTGTTTTCTCCTGAACTAGCCTTGGCACCCCAAATCTTCACAACTTTAGGCATTCCTGGCGTGATGCTCACGCTGTTCTGCTCAAACTGGAGCGAGCCATCGCTGCTCTTCATTTTGAGATTAGCGGTGACAGTACCGGTAGCCGCCGCGCCACTCGGAAGCTTGATCACAAGTTCCGAAGCTAAGTCGTTGTCGGTGCCATTGGAGACAACTGCGAAGTCATCATCCTGCGTTAGATTTCCGATTGAACCACTGCCCGCAGCTACGGAGGCTGGTGCTGCGCCGAGTGAAGCAAGCAGGATTGGCGGCGTGCTTTCTGGCTGTCTGATGTCTATCTCTACAGGAATGAGGCTGAGGAATACCTGTTGGTTTTTTTCTGCATTCGGCATTTTGAACTGCTTGGTTTGATAGACGGCTGATTTGTCGAATCCGGGTAGGATTGAGATCACTCGGGGGCTTCCCACGAGTACCTCGCTCTGAGTTGAGGGGCTGCCGATGTTAGAGATTGTAAAAACAGGCAGAACGGTGACGGAATAACCGGCGGGCAATCCAACGTCGGAATCCAATCTCAGATAGCATGTTCTGCCATCTTTAACCTGCCAAGTGGTTCTCATAGGTCGTCCACCTTCATCGAGTTCGTCACGCACGCTTTCCGTGAAGTAACTGGATCCCATGAATACGGTGGAATGAACATCAAGACTGTCCGAATCCAAATCCGGTTCAGGGGCCTGCTCGATCACTTGGCCAATCGGTGGGGCTTGGCCTTTTTCATGCTTGGGTCCTTCGTGATTCACCTTGAAGCCATTGGGTCCTTTCGTTGTCCAGCTGTAACCATAACTGTGCGAAATCCTGGATCCTTCATCCTCAATTTTACCCTCCCAAGACTGTGTGTTGGCACCGCGGTAAGACCATTTCCAACTCAGTCTAAAATTCGGGGGATTGACGGCTGTGTTGCCACCAGTGCTTCCAGGTCCGCTTCCAGTTCCACTACCGTTACTACCTCCTCCAGTGTCCTGGGGTGGTGGATCTGCGACTCTGGGGTTGGTGTGATCGTTGTATTCATCGAAGTTGGTGTAGCCGTCTTTGTCGGGATCTCCGCTGAATCCGTCTGCCCCGATTTTTGACAGGGGGTTGAGTTGATGGGCGACCTCCCAGCCATCAGGCAAAAAGTCACCGTCACTGTCCGCGCGTTGAGGCTGTGTTTGATGAAGGTATTCGCCGAGATTGCTTAACTCATCGTTGTCGGGATCAGCTTTGCTGTCCCAGGGGTTTTGGGGATCAAGCTTGTGAAGCAGTTCCCAACTGTCTGGCATCTTGTCATTGTCGAGATCTGCGGGGTCTTGGGTCCAGGCGGATTGATGTTGGGCAAGTTCGAAGAGGTCGGGGATGCCATCGCCATCGGTGTCTGAAAAGCCGATGAACTCTTCGGGATGGTCCAGGAAGTATTGCAGTCCGGCGCTGACGCCTGCTGAGTTGTTGGCGTGACCATTGCTGGGCCGCAGGGGTTGACCATCAGCGCCATCGGGCAGCAGATCGAAGTCGCTGTCCCAGGCTTGAGGATTGGTGCCTGCGACCATTTCGGCGTCATCGGACAGGCCATCGGCATCGCTGTCGCTCAATCCTGGGTGGGTGCCGTTTTGGTATTCTTGCAA
>JAIXVB010000128.1 GCA_027483245.1 Verrucomicrobiaceae bacterium
CTCGAAAAAGGCGTGCTGAAGATCATGAGCAAGATGGGCATCTCGGTGCTCAGCAGCTACACGGGAGCGCAGATTTTTGAAGCCGTCGGCATCGGCCGCGAGGTGATGGATTATTGCTTCACCGGCACGCCGTCGCAGATCTCTGGCATTGGTTACAACGAGATCGCTGAAGAAGCCCTCGCTCGTCATGCGCTCGGTTACGGTCAAGCAGTGCCGGATGATGGCAGTACCCCTACTCCCGTGGATCTGGGCGACCCTGGCTACTACCGCCCACGTCAAAAAGGTGAAGTCCATGCGGTCACAGGACCGGTCATCAAGAACTTCCACACCTTTGTCAAATCGGGTGCTCCTGAAGACTACCAAAAGTATGTCGCCGCTCAGCTCGAAAACTCCCCAGTGGCCTTGAAGGACCTCCTGGAATTCGTGCCGAGTTCGGATGGCCCGATCCCGATTGACGAAGTCGAGCCGATCGAAGACATCCGAGTGCGTTTCACCACCGCTGCCATGTCTCTCGGAGCGATCAGTCCCGAGGCGCATGAAGCTCTCGCCATCGCCATGAACCGTATCGGCGGCAAATCCGATTCGGGTGAAGGTGGTGAAGACCCCAAACGTTTCAAACCCTATGACAACGGCGATTGGGCGAACTCCAAGATCAAACAAGTGGCCTCGGGTCGCTTTGGCGTGACGGCGGAGTATCTGGCCAATGCCTGGGAACTGGAAATCAAGATGGCCCAAGGCGCGAAGCCGGGTGAAGGCGGTCAGCTCCCTGCCATGAAGGTGAATCGGATGATCGCGCGGCTGCGCAACACCACGCCTGGCGTGATGCTCATCAGCCCGCCGCCGCATCATGACATCTATTCCATCGAAGACTTGGCGCAGCTCATTCATGACCTGAAGGAAGCCAACCCACGAGCCCGCGTTTGCGTGAAGCTCGTGGCTGAATCGGGCGTCGGTACCGTGGCGGCTGGTGTCGCCAAGGCCAATGCAGACATCATTCTCGTCTCAGGTCACGATGGCGGCACGGGCGCAAGCCCGCTGAGTTCCATCAAACACGCTGGATTGCCTTGGGAACTTGGTTTGGCCGAGACTCAGCAGGTCCTCATGCTCAATGGTTTGCGTGAACGTGTGACCCTGCGCACCGACGGCGGTTTGCGCAATGGTCGTGACATCGCCATCGCGGCGATGCTCGGCGCTGAGGAGTTCAACTTCGGCACCATCGCTCTGATTGCGCTGGGTTGTGTCTATGTGCGCCAGTGCCACTTGAACAATTGCCCTGTCGGCGTCGCCACGACCGATCCAAAGTTCCGCGCCAAGTTCAAAGGCAAGCCAGAACACGTGGTCAACTTCTTCAACAGCGTCGCCCATGAGGTTCGTGAGATCATGGCCCAGCTCGGCGTCGCCAAGATGAATGACCTGATCGGCCGCCCTGAGTTCCTGCGTCAGCGTCAGGTTCCTGGCCATAAAAAAGCCAACATGATCGACCTCAGCCGCGTGCTCAAAGACGTGGGCAAGGAGATCAAACAAGACGTGCCGCGCACCTGCCAGATGAACCAGAACGATGGCCTCGACGAGCATCCGCTCGATGACCGCCTCATTCAGGACGCGCAGTTCGCCATCAGCGACAAGCGCAAGGTCAAGCCCGTGCGTTACAAGATCAAGAACACCTTCCGCAACATCGGCACGAAGCTCAGCGGCGAGATCGCCTTCCATCATGGCAATCACGGCCTGCCTGCAGGCAGCGTGGATGTGACCTGTGAAGGCAGCGCCGGTCAGAGCTTTGGCACCTTCCTCTGCGGTGGGGTCAAACTCACGCTCATTGGCGAGGCCAACGATTATGTCGGCAAAGGCCTGTGCGGTGGCGAGATCATTTTGAAGCCAAGCCCAAGACTGAACCCTGTCTGCAAGACCTGGGAGAACAGCATCATGGGCAACACTGTGATGTATGGCGCGACCAGCGGTCAGCTTTACGCTGCGGGCCGTGCTGGCGAACGCTTCTGCGTCCGCAACTCCGGGGCCACGGCAGTTGTCGAAGGCATCGGCGACCACGGTTGTGAATACATGACCGGCGGTGTCGTGGTGGTGCTCGGTTCGTTTGGCAAGAACCTCGGTGCGGGCATGAGCGGTGGTATCGCTTACCTGCTGGATGAAGCGAAGAGCTTCGGCCAGCTGCACAACCCCGAGATGATCAAGGGTGACGCAGTGACTGATCCTGAAGACATCAACCAGCTCAAGACCCTGATCACCCATCACTTCGAGAAGACCGAAAGCCTGCGCGCCAAGGACATCCTCGAAAACTGGGAAACCTACCTGCCCCTGTTTGTGAAAGTCGTCAGCAAGGCCGAGCCTGTGCAGGTGCCAGCCGAAGAAGAAGTCGAAACGGAAGCCGTCAAAGCAGCCTAATCGAAGATTCCAGCCGAAGAATCCCAGGGGGCGGTTCCGCGAGGGACCGCCCCTTTTTTTGACCCTGGATAGGCTGAGATGCCCGCGACGGTCGCTAAATGGAGGAGCCAAGGCTTCCTCGTGCGGCACACTCGACTTGCCCTCGCGGCTTGTGCTCGGGCCTCAGCGATGTTAGGCAGGTAGGTGCCTCCAACCGTCGCTACCGTCGTTTACCCTCTCATTGCCGCCCTGTTGTATGCCTTCGGGGCGATGGTCCTGAAGCGTTCCAGTGATCTGGGGGTGGGCCTCTGGCGGACCACGTTTGTGGCCAATTGCATCGTGGCGGTGCTGTTTTCCCTGCTGTGGTTGCTCGGCGGCCCGCCGGTGGATCGCGATTTGCTCTGGCAGCCGGGGGTGATCGCCATGTGTCTGTTTGTCGGCCAGATCTCACAGTTCCTGGCTTTGGAAAAGGGCGATGTGTCCGTGGCAGTGCCGGTCTTCGGCATCAAGGTCGTGTTGGTGGCCTTTCTGACGCCGATTTTGATCGGAGAAGCGGTGGGCCTGAAGCTGTGGATCGCAGCCTTTCTCAGCGTTATCGGCATCGCCTTTTTAAACAAGAAAAATGAAGGTCGGCGACCCAAGGGCCTCTTGATCACGCTGATCGCCGGCGGTGTCGGGGCGGTGTGCTTTGCGGTGTTTGATGTGCTCGTGCAAAAGTGGGGCCCGAGCTGGGGCGTGGGGCGTTTGTTGCCGTGCATCTTCTGGATCAATGCCCTGCTTTCCTGCGGTCTTATTTTTCGGTTCTCCGCCCCTTTGAGCCAGGTGCCGCGTCAGGCCTGGCCCTGGCTCACCGGTGGTTCTGTGTTGCTCGGCACGCAGAGCATTCTGTTTGTCAGCACCCTGGCCACGTATGGCAAGGCGACATCAGCGAACATCGTCTATGCCTCTCGCGGGCTGTTGAGCGTGATGATAGTTTGGATGATCGGTCACTGGTTCATGAACACGGAACAGCACCTCGGCGGCGTGGTCATGCGCTGGCGCTTGGCCGGGGCGGCCCTGATGCTCAGCGCCATCGTCCTGGTGGTGACGTGACCCTTGCTGCGTTCACCCCGACGGCTCGCCCAGGGCTGACGCGTTGAAGTCCGCAGGCCTCACTCGCTCTTGGTCTGTTTCTTCTTCCCCTTGCCTTTGCCTTTGCCCTTTTTCTTCGGGGTTTCGGTGGGCGTGTTGGGCTCGGGTATCTTCGCTCCGATGGCGCTGCGCCAAGCGATCATTTGGGTATGCAGTTCCTTGGCTTTTTCAGGGTTCGTGGCGGCTAGGTTCTGGGTCTCGCCGAGGTCTTCACTCAAGTTGTAAAGCTCGAGTCGGCGATCTTCGAAGAACTCCATGAGCTTCCAAGATCCCGATTGAATGAGGCCCACAGGGGTGGTGCGCCAGGTGTTCTCGCCAGCACCGAGGTAACCAGGGAAGTGCTGAAAAATGGCGGTGCGTTTCAGGCTGGCTTTGGGGTCGCGGAAAAGCGGCACCAAGCTCTCTCCATCCAGCGGCTGATTTTCGGGGGCCTTGGCGCCGGCCACCTCGAGAAGGGTGGGGTAGAGATCGACATGAATGGTGGGTGTGTCCGCTGCGGTACCCGCCGGGGTCACACCTGGCCAGCGCACGATGAAGGGCACCCGCGTGCCACCTTCATACAGGCTGCCTTTGCCACTGCGCAGGGGGGTGTTATCGGTGATGTCGCCGCCCTTTTTGATGCCTTCTCGCACATACCCGCCGACCCCACCATTGTCGGAGGCGAAGAGGATGAGGGTGTTGTCGGCGAGCCCTTGTTTTTCAAGCTCAGCCATCACTCGACCCACACTTTCATCGACACTGGCGATCATCGCCGCATAGGTCGGATTGTTGTGACCGCCGACCCCGGGTTTGTCCTTGAAGTGGGCGATCCATTTTTCCTTGGCTTGAAAGGGTGAATGCACGCCGAAGTGGGGCAGGTAGAGGAAAAAAGGCGCGTCTTTGTGACGGGCGATGAAGTCCACCGCGCGGTCGGTGAGGAAGTCGGCGAGGTATTGGTCCTTCGGGTGATCGACAGGCGGATCGGTCTTGAAGTTGAAGTGAACTCCTGAGGACTCGATGGCTTCGTCAAAACCGCGTTTGGCGGGATGAAAGGCATCCTTTTGACCGAGATGCCATTTGCCAAACATGCCCGTGGCGTAGCCGGCTTTCTTCAAAGACTGCGCCACGGTGACTTTCTCGAGCGGCAGGCTGGTGACGTTGTCCACAGGCCGCAGGGGGCGCGATTGCCAGTCAAACCGATCGATCCCACCGACGGTGTAAATGCCCGTGCGTGGTGCGTATTGACCGGACATCAAAGCCGCGCGGGTGGGCTGGCAGTTTTGGCAGTGGTGATGATTCGTCAGCTTCAGACCCTGGGCGGCGAGTCGGTCGAGGTTCGGCGTCTCGTAGTAGTCGTTGGCAGGACCAAAGGCACCCACGTCTGTGTAACCCAAGTCGTCGGCCAGGATGAAAACGATGTTGGGTTTTTTCTCCTGAGTCTTGGCGGCAGTCGGAGGGGTCGCAGCGTGGGTGAGGCTGGCCAAGAGAGCGGTGAAAAGGAGGCAGGCGAGTTTCATGAAGCGTCGCGCTGAAACGAGCCTGTGGTCCACTTCTTCCGCAAAAGTGGATCTCGGTGCCGGGCAGGACTGGCCTGAGCTTTATTCGAAGTCGGCTTGGCAGTGAGCCTAACGAGAAGTCGAATAATCCGCGCCATTGACGCTGCGGGCCACGCTCTCCAGCCAGTCTTCGAGGGCACCTTGCATTTGCGGCACCCGCTCGGGCTGTTCCGCGAAGAGCACGCGGCTTTCATCGGGATCTGCGCTGAGGTCGTAGAGTTCCCAATCCACATGGCCCTTGGCATCCTCCAGGCGATGCAGTTTCCAGGCTCCATCGACCCAGGCGGAGTGCCCTGGGAAACGTGTGAGCGAGACGGGTTCACCGATCCGTGCGGCCTCGCTGTTGAGGCGTTCGGGATCGTTGGGCTCTTCACCCCGTGCCTGAGCGGCGAACAAGTCCTGCATCCATTCCTTGCTCGGCGTGGGCAGGCCTTTGATGCCGGCATCCCAAAAGCCGATGGGCTGTGCGCGCTCTTTCTCGCTGCCTTCCAGGAGGGGCAACAGGTTCACGCCATCGAGCGGGTGAAGCTTTTCGGGGGTAACTTTGGCCATGGCGAGGACCGTGGGGAAGATGTCGCTGGTGACGCAGGGCGCGGTGATGACTTTGGGTTCTTTGAACAAGGCCGGCCACTCGAGCAGGGCGGGCACCAGCAGACCGCCTTCATAGACCTTGCCTTTGTTGCCATGGCGTCCGCCACTGGAGCCGATCTTCGGCAGGGCGCCGTTGTCGCTGCAATACCAGAGCACGGTGTTTTCATCGAGATTCAGGTCGCGCAGTTCTTGGCGGATGCGGCCAAAGGCGCGGTCCATGGCGGTGATCTC
>JAIXVB010000034.1 GCA_027483245.1 Verrucomicrobiaceae bacterium
CTCCGCGCCCAACTTGGCTCACTCCCCGCCCAACTTGGCCCACTCCGCGCCCAACTTGGCTCACTTGGCTGCCGAGTCTGCCACTTGGACTGCCGAGCCTGCCACTTGGACTGCCGAGCCTGCCACTTTGACCGCCGAGCCTGCCAGTTGGAGTGCCGTGCCTGCCAATTCGACCGCCGAGTCTGCCAGTTGGACTGCCGAGCCTGCCACTTTGACCGCCGAGCCTGCCACTTTGACCGCCGAGCCTGCCAATTCGACCGCCGAGTCTGCCTCTCGGACCGCCGAGTCTGCCACTTTGACCGCCGAGTCTGACTCTCGGACCGCCGAGTCTGCCTCTTCGACCGCCGAGCCTGCCAGTTGGAGTGCCGTGCCGGCCAGTTGGAGTGCCGTGTCGGCCAGTTGGAGTGTCCAAGAACACAGGCTGAATGCCTCTGCTACAGGGTGCCCTTGCTCTTTCGCGGCGTGAGAGCTCTGAATACCCAAGCATCGAGGACGAGTTCGAGGAGGAGGACGAGGACGATTGCCCTTCGATGACCTCTTTGACCACCACTCCACCACTCCACCACTCCACCACTCCACCACTCCACCACTCCACCACTCCCCCGCCCCTACGCGGCCTGCAATTCCTCAGCCACCTCAGCTTTCACGGGGGTCCCGGGCAGGACGGAGCTGGTGGGCACGCGGAGGGTGAAGGTGGTCTCGACGCCGGGGGTGCTGGTGAGGTCGATGGTGCCGCCGTGGGCCTCGACGGCACGGCGGACGATGCTGAGGCCGAGGCCGGTGCCTTTGATCTCGGGCGAGTGATGTTTATGACCGCGGAAGAAGCGCTTGAAGACAAAGGGCAGGTCGTGCGCGGGGATGCCAATGCCATTGTCGCTGATGCGCAGGATGCAGTGATCGGCGAACCATTGGCCGGTGACTTTGATGATGAGACCCGGGTTGGGGTTCTCTTTCATGGCGTTTTCCAGCAGGTTCGTGAAGACCTGATCCCAGTAGAACCGATCGCCATGCATCTGGCCGCCGTCGGAGGGGAAATCGAGCTGGATGCGGGTGTCGCGACCTTCCATCATGGGGCCGAGATGATCGAGCGCATCCTGGACGCAGGAACGGGCGGTGAAGGGCTCGACATTCAGAGCGGAGGTGCCGTTTTCCAGTCGGGAAATGGTGAGCATGTCCTCGATGATGCGGACGATGCGTTTGCCATGCTTCTCCATGACATCTAGGCAGCGGCGGAGGGCGGACTCTTCCTTGATCACGCCGCTTTGCAGGGTCTCGATGTAACCGTTGATGAGCGTGAGGGGCGTCCGCAGCTCGTGGGAAGCATTGGCGACAAAGTCTTTCCGCACCTGCTCGGCCATGGTCTGCTCGGTGATGTCATAGACCATGAGCCAGGCACCGCGCTCGGCTTTGGCAGGCAGCGGGGCGGCCTCGATCAGGTAATGGCGGGTGCTGACGGCACCGGTGCCGAGGGTGGTGGAGAACTCGATCTCACGTACGGTGCGGCGCTGGGTCTGAAGGGCGGTCTGGACCGTGTCGGTGATCTGATGATCAGAGAGCTCCTCGATGAGCGTGCGTCCGCGATGAACGGAAGGCCGGTGAAACAGGTGGCCAATGGTGCGATTGCAAAATTTGATGCGCAGATGGTCATCGACGATGACGACGCCCTGGCGGATCTCATTGAGCAGGGACTCAAACAAACGGCGCAGATACTCTTCCTTGGTCAGGGCCTGATCGGACTCCAGCAATCCGGCGAAACGCGCGGCGAGTTTGTCCGCTTCAAAGGTCTTTAAACCAGCGGCAGAGGTGACTTTCTGCACACTCTTCCGCCAGTGCAGCTCCCGACGCCAAGCATGGACAGCCAGCAGGGCGAGTGCGATCAGCAGAAAGGTGGTCATTTCAAAAATTCAAGCGCAGGGGTGCGGCGGAGGCAGGGTGGGTCCTGCGAGGTGATGGGACAAGGGGCAAAAAGCGTTACGCCTGAAGCAGGCTTCAAGGATCAAGCTGCCGCTGCGGTCACCTGCGCAGGGTCTGCGTCGGCGATGAATTGATAACCGGTGCCGCGGACGGTGATGATGTGCTTGCCGGCCTCGCCCAGCTTTTCACGCAGGCGCTTGATGTGGGTGTCGAGCGTGCGTGTGGCCACATCATCGGAGTAACCCCAGACCTCGCGCAGCAGTTCGGCACGGGTGTGAACGGCCATGACGTTTTCCAACAGCACGGCCAGGAGCTTGAACTCCGTGGTGGTGAGGTCGATGGGCTGGCCTTCGTGGAAGAACTTCATGTTCTTGCGATCCAGGAGGAAGGCACCGGTCTTCACTTCGGAGACATGGGTGACTTTTTTCGTCCGACGCAGGATGGCGGAGATGCGCAGCGCCAGCTCACGGGGAGAGAAGGGTTTGGTGAGGTAATCATCGGCACCGAGTTCCAGGCCGTTGATCTTGTCCGTGACCTGAGCACGGGCGGTCAGCATGATGACAGGGACGGAGCGGGTGCGGCTGTCCGCACGGAGACGCTTGAAAGCGGTGCCGCCATCCTGCCCTGGCAGCATGAGATCCAGGATCACCAGATCGGGCTGGTGTTCGAGGACTGCATTCATGACTTGGAGACCATTGGTGATGCAGACGCATTCGTGGCCCTCCCGCATCAAATGCAGAGTTATCAGTTCGGAAATATCCGGTTCATCATCAACCACCAAGATTTTACTCATAGCACTAGCGGTTTAAACAGATCGAAGGGACTTCACCAAACAGTTCTTGGTGACGTGTCTGTCACATGTCACTCTAAGTTTGAGATTCAGCAACGTCTCACTGTGTCGCATTCGTCACGATTGCACGCTTTGTCCGGCTGATAATCTGCTATCTATGACGACGTTGTTCTCTGCTTGTCACATGAGGTTTCTGCTCATCACCGACACTTTTCCACCCGATATCAATGGGGTGGCGCGGACGCTTGCCACACTGGCGACGGGTCTGCAAAAACGCGGCCATGAGGTGGAGATCGTGACGACGCTGGAGGCGAGTGAGCCTGAGGCAGAGTCGCTGAAGAGACACGTCATCATGTCCATGCCCCTGCCCGGTTACCCGGGGCTGCGCGTGGGCTTTGCCACGACTTGGCAGATGCTGGCGCTGTTTGAGGCCTTCAAACCGGACGCGCTCTACGTGGCCACCGAGACACCCCTGGGCATTGCCAGCATCCGCGCTGCGCAGAAGATGAAGATCCCGGTCGTGTCGGGTTTTCACACGAACTTTCAAACCTACCTGGAAGACTACTCGCTGCCCGGTCTGGAATCCGTGGCCCAGGGACTGCTGCGCAGCCTGCACAATCAAACCGCCCGCACCCTGACACCGAGCGCAGATACGGCGGCCATGCTGGAGAAGTGGGGAATCAACAACGTGGGCGTGCTGGGGCGCGGGGTGGACACGGAGCTCTTTGACCCGGCCCGGCGCAGTGCGGAACTGCGGCAAACCTGGGGCGCGGATGATGCCACGCCGGTGGCGATTTATGTCGGGCGAATCGCGGCGGAAAAGAATCTGGACCTCTTGGTGCGCTCGTTTGCGGCCTTTCGGGAGGTGCATCCCGGCGCCCCCTGCGTGGTCGTGGGAGATGGCCCCAAACTGAAGTCCCTGCAAAACGACCACCCCGAGTTCATCTACACGGGGGCAAAAACCGGGACAGATCTGGCTGTGCACTACGCCAGTGGCGATCTTTTCCTGTTCCCGAGCATCACGGAAACCTTTGGCAATGTGGTGCTGGAGGCCATGTCCAGCGGCCTGATTGCCGTGGCCTACGACTATGCAGGCCCACGCCTGATGATCCGAGATGGCCAAAATGGCTGGTTGGCTGCCTTTGATGACGAGGCCGCTTTTCTCACGCAAACTCGCCTCGCCGCCGCCCAGTGGAAGGAATCTCACCTGCGCAGCGCCGCACGCCAAGCGGCCCACGACCTAGGCTGGCAACGAGTCATTGAGCAATTTGAAGGAGAACTCCAGGCCGTCATTCGTGCCCCACTCCTGCAAGAGCCTGCTTGACCCAGACGAAGTTTGCCGCCCTCCTCCCGCCATGCCCGAAGAACCCGATGACCTGCCTGACACTCCGACGAACCCGGAGAAGATCAAAACGAAGCTGCGCGCCCGCACGGTCTTCATTTCCGACGTTCACCTGGGCATGCCAGACTGCAAAGCCGCGCAGGCCTCCCACTTTGTCCGCAACACGCTGTGCGACAAACTGGTGATGAATGGTGACATCATCGACGCCTGGCATCTCAAGCGTCTCGGCGGCTGGAACAAGGCGCACACCCACTTCATCCGCACCGTCCTGCGCAAGATGGAGAAGGAAAACACCCAGATCATCTACCTGCGCGGCAATCACGACGACATCCTGGACCGGTTCATTCCCATCCGGCTGGACAACTTCCTCATCGGTGACGAGCACATCCACAAGACCAAGCACGGGGATTACCTCGTGGTTCACGGCGATGGCTTCGACCACGTGACCACCAATCACCCCTGGATCGCCAAGCTGGGTGGCATCGGTTACAACATCCTTTTGCGCGTCAACCGTGCCTACAACTGGTATCGCCAAGTGCGCGGGAAAGAGAGCTTTTCCCTGAGCCGCTGGGTGAAACTGAAGGTCAAATCTGCCGTCAGCTTCGTCGGCCGCTATGAAGAGCAACTCCAGGAACTGGCCAAGGCCAAAGGCTGCAAAGGCATCATCTGCGGTCACATCCACAGCCCGGCGAACAAGATCGTCGGCAACACCCATTACCTGAACTCCGGGGACTGGGTCGAATCCCTGACCGCCATCCTCGAATACGACAACGGCGAGTTCGAAGTCATCACTTACGATCAATTTTGCGAGCGAACCAACCGCGAGCCCAAGGGCAATGCCGCTGTCGCCGAAGTTTCAAACGACGCTAAATTAGGTGTCGAAAATGTCACATTACCCATGTAGCCTGCCATGTTTCCCACGCCAGACATGCATGACCATATTTTGTCCACGTTCGACCAAGCCCTAGACCGCCTCCGCGAGCAGGCCCTCACCATGGCCAGCATTGCTCGCCGAAATCTCGCCAGTGCCATGCGGGGTCTGCTGGAGCGCGACTCGGATTTGTGCAACGCCGCCATCGCTGCCGATCAGGACGTCAATGAGCTCGAGAAGGGCATCGACAAACTCGGCATGCAGATCCTGCTGAAGTTTCAGCCTACCGCGCACGATCTCCGCCAAGTCATGGGAACCATCCGCGTGGCCAACAATCTGGAGCGCATCTCCGATCAGGCCTGCAGCATCGCCAAACGCGCCCGTGGCATCAATCTCCTGCCCGAGATGCCCGAGCTGAACCTCATTCAGCCCGTCTATCATCTCTGCGCTCGCAACCTGGAGGCCAGCATCCAGTCCTTCATCGATGGCAATTCCGAAACCGCTGCGGCTGCCCGTCTGCTCGACAAGGAACTCGACGCTGCCGAAAAATCTCTCGACCAGTCGCTGCTTCGCGTCATGGAATCCCGCGCCGCTCCGCTGGAAGGTTACCTGCACCTGATTTTCGTCGCACGGTTCCTCGAGCGCGTCGGTGACCACGCCAAGAACATCTGTGAAGACACCATCTTCATCGAGAAAGCCGAAGACATTCGCTTTGACAAAAGCAAACGTCTCGACGCGACCCCAGCGGCCTGATTTCCCACTCAGGTCGCTGCCGGAATCGGCGGACAGAAGTTCAGCAGCTCGATCTCAAACGCGTGCTTCTTCTCGGGTTGCACCTCGACGACGCTAATGCTGCCGTATTCGATGTTGAAGTGCGCCATGTGATGCAGCGGCTGCCCCAGCATGAGCGCGAGGATCACCCGAATGATGCCGCCATGGCAAAAGACCGCCACTTTGCGATGCGGATTGTCATGCAGGATCTTTAACAGCGCCGGCTGCACCCGGTGAATCAACTCCGCGCCGGTTTCCCCGTTCGGGATGCCCTGACCGCCGATGATCTCCAACCAATCAAATGCGCTAACGCCAAAGCGCTCCTGCACGCCCTCCCAGCGATAACCGGTCCAGTCGCCAAAATCCACCTCGCGCAGACTCGGGATGATGATGGGTTTTAAACCCCGCGCCTCTGCCAGCGGAGCCAGCGTCTGCTGCACTCTCAGCATCGGACTCGCATAAATCGCATCCAGCGGAGTGTCCGCCAGCCATTGCGCGACCGCCTTCCCCTGCTGCAGGCCGAGCGGGGACAGCGCCATGTCGATCCGACTACCGCCGAAGACTTTGTGATAACGCTCCTCGACCTCACCGTGACGGATGAGATAGAGCTGAGTGGGATGATGGGGCAGATGCGATTTCAAAACGCGATTCTATCCCTCATCCCAAGCCAGGCTGCAAGCGTCCAGCTCACTTCGAGCCGATGCAATACACCGCCTTGTCACTGCGCAGAATCAGCCGATCACCCACCACCGCGGGACTGCCATGAAACTGCGAGCTGTCGGAGGCCAAGACATTGTGCGCCAGTTTCTCAAAGGTCGGCTTTGCAGCGATCACATACGTGCCTCCACGACGCGACACGCAGTAGAGACGGTCGCCGATCAGAATCGGGGACGCATAGAAGGGCTTGCCCCGCCCGCGACCACCCGACTCGATCACCCGTTCGCGATACACATCCTCGCCCGTTTTTGCTTTCATGCAGAGCGCGAATCCCTGGTCATTGACCACATACAAATGCCCTTCATGCAGCACCGGGGTCGGTACATAAGTGCTCGATTTGCTCTGCCAAACGATGTGCGAAGCCGTGACATCGCCCGTGCCTCCCAGCTTGATCGCCGCACTTCCCGCCGTGGGATAGCCGCCGAAAAGATACACCACCTCCTGGTCCCGAATCAGACAAGGAGAAATGTTGCCCGGCAGACCATGCGTGGCGAACCAGCGCAGCTTTCCCGTCTCAGGATTCA
>JAIXVB010000099.1 GCA_027483245.1 Verrucomicrobiaceae bacterium
AGCGTGAGTGGCTGGTTGGACCTGGAGGTAGCAGACGGTCTAAAGCTAATTAACAGCAGCCCTTTTCAATCAACAGGGCAGGGCATTCGAATGGGTTTCAATCATCGAAACAACATTCGCGCGGCCGTTCTGGGAGGAACTTCCAAACCCAACGAATCCGAGATGATCGCGATCTCCATCGCCTGTGAGGTTCGTTGGGTCGAGGCTGGAGTTGTTCTGCCCGATGATCCACTCCGCTTTCGAGATTCGGCTCAGGTGAAAGCACGCGTGAATGAAACGGAGGTGACTTCAGAGTTATCGGTTCATCTTTTGGGGGAATCGACGCCACTCGAGACACAGACCTTGGAGCTGCCTTTATCACCCAATACCGAGGTGACTTCGGTGAGCGGTTATCAACTGCTAAACTGGCAGCAACGGGAGGATATGCTTTTGATCACTCTGCCAGGCAATGCGGCACCCTCCTCGCTATTGATTCACCTGCGTTCGCCACGAGACGCTGCTCAGTCGGAGGTTGTGCTGCCACATATTCGTCTGCCTCTGGCTTTGCGTGCAGACGTTAACCTTGAACTTTCGGAGGGTCTTGAGCTTCTTGCGCTGGAGGGTAAGCACAGTCCGTTGAGTCCAACCGGACTTCTCTTCAGCGCCCCGTTGTCTGAACTGCCTGTGCTTATAGTTCGCAGCACTCAGCCGCGTTTGGAAGTCGATGCCGACACGTTGGTGCGACTGGACAAAGACTCAGTTTATCTCCAGCGGACACTCAGTTTGCGCACGGACAAACCGGTGCATGAGTTGAGGATCACTCTTCCTGAGACGGAAGAATTCATTCGAGTGGAAAGTGCTCACAAAGACTTCGAGTGGAAACGTGTGGAGGATGTGATCGAAATGCGCTTTCCCAGCGGCGTTCGCATGAATGAAGCGACGAGCGTTAGCCTGCACACACGGCAAAAGTTAATCAAAGCCTGGAGTGGTCCGCGTGTGCCAGAACAGGTCACCGTGAAGTCACTCATCATTCCCGAAGCCGTCAAAGTCGCGGGTTACAGCGCCCTGGACTTCGATGATTCCTGGCGTGTGGGTTTGAAAGAAACGTCCGGTTTGGAAGATCGAGATGCACGACTCTCGCCTGTCAAAGGTCGCATGGCTTGGTTTGGTCTGCGTGATTGGTCCTTGGCGTTTGAGGTTGAGCGTGCAGAGCCAGTTTATGCGGCTGAAGTCATCGCCTATGCCTTGCCTCGTGCGCGCACCGTGGAGATCGAAGGCCAGTTTGTGCTCGACATCAGCGGTGCACCACTGCGCACTTTTGAAGTTCGTTTGACTCAAGATCAGGCCAAGCTTTTGCGTGTCACTTCGCCCTTGGTTGGCGAACAGCAACTCGATGAAACGACGGGTGCCTGGACTTACACGCTGAGACAAGAGTCGAAAGGACGGCAGGTCATTCGATTCAGGTTAAGCTTGCCTGCGGAGGTCGTTGCAAAGGCACAGGCCGATCCATCCACGGAACCAGCAACTCGAGATGTGCGGGTGGTGCTTCCCCGAATCGAACTCCGCAACGCTCGGCGATTTCAAGGAACCTGGATCATTGAGGCGAACACAGATACACAGCTGTCCTTTGAGGCCCAATCCCTCCAACCTCTGGATGTTCTGAAAGTGCCCACCGTGGAAGGTTATGCACCACGTCATCGTTTGGTCGCTGCCTACACCTATGGGGTGGGTGAGCATGGATTGACACTCAAGGCTCGTCGTCATGAGCACTCTGAAATGGCGACCCTGGTGGTGCGTGAATTCAAGATGACAAGCACGGTGGGTGAAGATGGCACTGCCATTCATGAAGCGATCCTACGAGTTCAGCATTCAGGAGAGCAATTCATCGCCCTGCAACTGCCTGAAGGAGCTGAACTGCTGAGTGCCTTCTCGGATGGTTTGCCTGTGAAGCCCTTGCGTTCCGCTGTGGGTAGTCTGGCGATTCCTTTGGCCATGGGATCTGCCAACCAGCCCTCGACCCAAGTGCGCGTTCAGTATCGATTGTTAGGCCAGGGGCTGGCGAGTCGTGGCAAACTCCAATTGGACCCTGTCCGTGTCATGGGGGCGGTGCCTGTTTTGCAGACAGAGTGGCGTGTGATGGTTCCTCCAGGGTATGCGTACCCTGCAGTTGAGACCAGCCTCCAGCAGCAGACTCAAGAGACGCCCATAATCCTGTTTGATTTGCTCTCGGCGCTGGCGAGTGCAGGTGGAGCGGTGACCTTGAGTGAGGCCGACAAATCCCGTCCGATAGAATGGCGTCCTGGCGGACCGGCGACGGTGGATCAAGTGGGAGATCGAGCCGATGGAGAAGCTGATGACACTCATTCGGCCATCTTGCACAAACTGCAGACTATTATTCTACCCGAGTTTACCCTTTCGAATGCGACACTGGAAGAGGCTGTTGAGAAGCTGGTCGTGCTGCATCGTCAGTTTGATCCTGAACCTGATCCATCGCGAAAGGGAGTGAACATCACGTTGAAAAGTGGTGGGCAGGGAGTGTCCGGGGGCATTGCGTTGGATCTCAAAAATGTGCCCATGATGGAGGCACTGCGTTATGTGACTGAACTCGCAGGCATGAAGTATAAAGTGGGACCTGTAGGCGTGGTCATTGTGCCCGTGTCGGAAACGACCTCGGAACAGCACAGCCGAACTTACAAGGTGTCGCCTGATTTTCTGAGCGTCGCAGATTCGAACCTCCCAGCTGCGGCAGCTGACCCCTTCGAAAGTGGACTTTCAACGAGCATGGCCGAAATCGGGAAACGCATAACGCCGATGGAAGTGTTGAAATTTCAGGGCATTGCCTTTCCTGAAGGTAGTTCAGCGACCTTCAATCCAGAGACCTCGGAACTCACGGTTAGAAACACACAGCCTAATTTGGATATGATTGAGGTAATGGTGGATGAGAAGAGTGATGCTCTCAGCGAAAGATTGACCGCAGGCCTTTTGGAGCTCCGAGACTCGAAGGATAAGCCGTTAGGCAAGTCGGGACTCATTTCTTTGGATTTCACGCTGCCTGCGAATGGCCAAGAGCTGTATTTTTACGGGGCGCAGGCACCGCAGACGTTGGAGCTGAACTACACCTCTTGGGAACGGCAGCTTGTATTTGCCATGTTGGCGATGCTGGCTGGCATGGGGGCTTTTGTGCGTTGGGGGAAGTGTTGTCCCGGGCGTTCCTCGCTTCTGGTGATCACGGTCCTGACCTTTGGTTTGCCGATGATTCTCGGCAGCGGTGGCTTGGCTCTCGTCAACGCGTTGTTGGCCGGTTGGCTGATGGCCTTGGCAGGCTGGGTGATCTTAAAACTCGTCGAAAGACTTTCAGAAGCTCTCAAACAGGAGGTGCCAGCGTGAAGATGTATTCAGGTTTCTTTTCCATGATGTTCGGGGCCTCAGCCCTATTTGCGCAGGACCCCGCGGCTCACACGGTCATCGTGCCCTATGACATGACCCAGCCGATCCAAGAGCAAAAAGCGGAGCGTTTTTATCTGCCCTACGAGGCCTTTCAAAAGCTCTGGCTTCAGGCCAAGGAGAGTCGGCGTGCGCCTCTTGCCGAGTCAGACTTTCAACAGACGGTGATTCACACGGCGCTGTATCAAGCACGCCTGGAGGAGAAGAGCTTGGCCTTGGAGGTGAAGATGGATGTCGTGTCCCGCGGTGACTGGACCAGGCTGCCGTTGCCTTTTAAAAACGGCGAATCGAGTCTGCTGGTGGGTGAGGTGCGCGTGGATGGGAAAGCGGCAGCGCTGAATGTGGGCGCAGTGGTGTTGGAGTCACCAGGGAGACATCAGATCGTGCTCACCGCCCTGCTGCCATTGGAGAGTGATTGGCAGAATGTGAACTTGACCATTCCCAGAGCTCTGTCTGGCATGATGGCCTTGAAAGCTTCGAAATCAGAGGGCTGGTTGCGTGTGAATCAGTCACCTGCCTTGAGTGTCGAAGAAACAGCGGAAGGACGAGTTTTTACGGTTGTTTTAGGAGATACGGATCGGCTCGAGTTGCAGCGCAGCCCTCGCGGGATGGATCGTGGGGAAGGCCCTGTGGCCTCGGCGACGGTGAAGGCTGAGCTGTATCTGAAATCGTTTCAGCGAGACTCCTTGGTCAGCTATCTGTTGTATGAATTTCCCGGCAGTGTGCGGCGCACTTTTCGTTTCAGTGTCGAGAACTCAGCCACGGCTGATGCCCTGGAGCTGACCAGCCTGATGGCCAGTTCACCCGATTTGCCAGGGGGCATTGCAATTTCTCGTGTGGTGGTTTGGCAAGAGGGAACACAGCGCATTCATGAACTGACCTTGAGTCGTGAGGTCTCAAACAGTCTGCACTTATCGATCTCGGGCGATGTGATTCGTCGAAATCGCGAATCCCGCAGAGTGGTGCCTTGTTTGCAGGTCGAAGCCACTCGCTTGGTTGAGCAGTTGAGTGTGCATCACGAGGCCGATGTCGAAGTGAAAGTGGAGCCCGCTGAAGGTCAAAAGCGCATTCCTGGGAAAACGAAGGGCTCTCTTGCTGAAGTGGCCTATGAGCAGTCTGGTCATCGGCCGCTTTTCTTCACCGCGACACCACGCGTCTTGTTAGGAAAAGCCGCTGTGGACTATGTGTATCAGCTCAGTCCCCAGAAGGTTGAACTTTTGGCGACGCTGTCATTGCAGCGCAAATTGGGCTCGTGGACTCATGCTCAAGTGATGCTACCTCCGGGTGGTTATGAAGTGCAAAGTTTGAATGGTCCTGCCTTGAAGACCTGGCAGCATGAGGTGGATACACTTTATCTTCATTTGGATCCTCAGGTCGCAGGTCAGGATGCTCGAGTGATTGTTCATCTGGCGCGTGCGCTGCCTCAAACCAATACCCTTTGCACATTGGAGCCCTTGGGGCTTGTGGGCTTTGAAAAGACAAGTGGCAAGATCTTGATCGCTGCTCATGCGGCGAGTGATGTGAAGATGCCTGATCTGACTCAGGTCAAGGGATTGAAAGAAGTCGATGCCAGTGTGTTGGACAGTGTCTTTGTCATCGCTCCACCTTTGGAAAAGAAACGTGCCATGGAGTATGAAGGGATTGAATGGAGCTTGGAGGTTCCCTTGACTCAACGTGTCGCGCGTTTCACGGCTGAGACTGTTGCTTTGGCCTTGGTCTCGGATGCAGGCATTCGCCTTTCACAGCAGGTGGCTTTTCAAGTGACCCAAGGGGCCTTGCGACAAGTCAGTGTGCGTCTCCCGGCGACCTTGCCTGAGGCTGTGGTCACGGGCCCGTTGCTGCGCGAGATGCGGACACGGGTGGTTGGCGCGGAGCGTATTTATGACTGCTCTTTCCAAACCGATGTTCTCGATCACGCGGAACTCATCTTTGATCATGATCTACCGTTGGGGGCTGATCTTGCGGTGCCCTTTGTTCAAGTAAGCAATGCTGAGCAACTGACACGTCACTTTGTCACCGACAACCTCTCGGCTCGTGAAGCCAATGTCTCGGAGAAAACGGCTTTAGAAACCGTGGCACGAGCGGCGGTTCCTTATTTGCCCACGGATCTCTCTCGGCCTCAGTTTTATCGAGCCACGGGCGAGGGTATTCTCCGGCTGACTTTTCAACAGCTCACAGCGACGGAGGGCACTGCTGCCTTGGTGACTTTGGCTGACATCACCACTGTGCTGCGTGCCGATGGTGAGCGCTGGGATACGATCGTTTATTCGCTGCTGAATCGCAGTCTGCAGTTTTTGCCCGTGACGCTGCCTGAGGGCGCTGAACTCATTGCAGCCAGTGTTTCTGGAGAGTCCGTTCGCGCCGATGAGGAGAAGCGCGATGGACGCACCTTGAAGCTGATTCCATTGATCCAAACGAAGCCGGGGCAGAGGGCTTTGGAGGTGCGTTTGGTGTGTCGTTTCAGAGCCTTGGAGAATGAGCTGAAAACACATTTCACCTTTGATGATCCGGAGCTTCCGGGCCTTTCGATCGAGCGCACGGCATGGACGGTTTGGACTCCTCAAGGCAATGTGGTCAGGGACTTCGATGGCAACATGGAAGAGGTCGGTGAGGAAGGGGTGGAACTGCAAAAGCTAGAAGGGATGCTCTCGGAGTTGGGTGATGTGAATCGAGAACTGGCCACAGGCAAGCTGGGGTATGACGATGCCAAAGAAGCCTATTCTCGTGGCAGTTCGTTGGCTGACAGTTTGGCCAAAAACAAAGAGCGACTGGTTTCTAGAGCGAGGCAGTTCAAAGGGTTTCTGATCGAGAAGGGCCGCTATGAACAGAAACCATCGAGCAACGATGCGCCTGCTCAGGATCAAATGGACTTGGATGTGAGTCAGCAGCGCAAGCTCCTGGACGGCAATTGGAATCAATATGCGGATAAATCAGAGGTGGCTGTTGTGACGAAGTCAGGCGTGAAAGCTGAGACCGCGTGGAGCTTCAATGGCAATGACCTTGGTCAAACTCAGTCGCTCAACACCTTCAAAGCCGACACCTTGATTCAAAAGGGTGCGCAGGTGATGAATGACAATCTGGCCGTGAACAACGACTTCTTTGCGACAGGCAACTCAACGGTCACGATCAGCGGGGGAGTGTCG
>JAIXVB010000565.1 GCA_027483245.1 Verrucomicrobiaceae bacterium
CCATAACCCAGGGAGCGCGCATAATACCAACCAGCCACGGCACCGCCGATGTGGGCGAAGTAAGCCACCGCTCCACCGCCCCCAGAAAGCCACCCTGGCAGCACATGGAAGAGAGCCATCCCACCCATCACACTGTTCATGATCAAAACAGCTTTGGCCAATGTCCAGAGCCGCATGCGAACAGGAATGATGAAGAACAGAAGCAACGTCAATTCCTCCTCAGGCATCGCCACCGCATAGGCCAGGAGCAACCCCATCACGGAGGCTGAAGCCCCAATCAGGGAGACGGCGGTGGTATCCAGGACATAGGCACAAATCGCCATCTCAAGCGCCGCTCCGACCAACCCTGAAAGCACATAAATGATCAGCAGATTCTGCTGTCCATAGAGCTGCTGCACGCGTTTTCCAGCGAACCAAAACATGAACATGTTCAGGATGATGTGCCCCAAACTGCCATGAACGAACATGTAAGTGAAGGGCGTCCACAATTCCCCCCGAGTCAGGGCATCGACACTGACACCGCCCATGGGATACAAGGCTTCCCCCGTGAGCGCATCGCGAACCCAAAACAGCTTCAGCCCCCACTGAAGCACAAAGACGGCAATGTTTAGGCCGAACAGCCATTGAAAGGCCGTCACTGCGCGAACCCTGTCCCCAAACGAGGGCGACGGACTGCGCATGTAATCACGATCATCCAAAGGCATGAGAAGGAGGGGAAGTGAAAGTTTAAAAACCAACCGACTTGATGACGATACGCTCACCATAACGCATGACATTCGGTTTCGTCACGGATAACTCATCATAGAATCCAATCTGATCCACCTCACATGATCCTCCGTGTCCACCCTGCCGATGACCTCATCGTGGCCCTGCAAGACCTCAAAGCCGGCCACACCTGCACCCTCGACAGCGAATCCTGGACACTGCGGGAACCGGTGGCCGCCAAGCACAAATTCGCAGCGAGAGACTTCGCCGCAGGAGAAATCGTCACCATGTATGGTGTCACCGTGGGCAAAGCACGCCAGGCCATTCCCGCAGGTGCCCTGGTGCACACGCACAATTTGGTTCACCAAACGGCCGGCTTCAGTGGCAAACAGAGAGACATTGCCTGGACAGCGCCCGATGTCTCAAGTTGGCAAGAACGCCGTTTCCAGGGGTTTCAACGCGGCACAGGCCCCGCAGGTACCGCCAATCATTGGGTCGTGATCCCTCTGGTTTTTTGTGAGAATCGCAATCTGGCCTTCATGCGCGAGGCGCTGACTCGGGCACTGGGTTACAGCGTCAGCAGCCCCTACGAGCGCTACGCCCTGCACCTGACCGAACTTCATCGCCAGGGCCTTCGCGACCTGGAAACCGTATCTTGGGAAGAAGTCGTGCAATCGCCGACCCCGCGACTGTTTCCAAATGTCGATGGCATCAAGTTCCTCGAACACGGTCTCGGCTGTGGTGGCACCCGCCAAGACGCCGTGGCTCTGTGCCGACTTCTCGCGGGTTACATCGCGCATCCCAACGTCGCGGGGGCGACCATTCTGAGCCTCGGCTGCCAACATGCCCAAGTCAGCCTTTTGGAACAGGCGCTGGCTGAGTTTTATCCATCCATGGATAAGCCCCTGCACATTTTCGAGCAGCAAAAAAGTGCGTCGGAACGCGACATGATGGCGCGGGCCATTCGCAGCACTTTCACAGGCGTGGTCAAAGCCAATGAACAAACGCGCGTCCCCTGCCCGCTTTCCGATCTTATCGTGGGCGTGGAATGCGGCGGATCAGATGGTTTCTCCGGCATCTCGGCGAATCCCGTGATCGGTCACACCGCAGACCTGCTCGCCGCACTCGGGGCAGCGCCCGTGCTGTCAGAGTTCCCCGAACTCTGCGGAGTGGAACAAAGCCTCTGTGACCGCTGCGTGACCCCTGCCCTGGCGGATAAGTTTGTGAATCTCATGCGTGCCTATGAAACCGCCGCCCAGGCGTGTGGTTCAGGGTTTGATGCCAATCCCTCACCCGGAAACATCCGGGATGGACTGATCACGGACGCCATCAAATCCGCAGGCGCAGCCAAAAAAGGCGGCACGGCTCCCATCGTGGATGTGTTGGACTACGGAGAACCCATCCGTCAGCACGGCGGGCTGACCCTTTATTGCACGCCCGGCAATGACGTGGAATCGACCACCGCTCTTGCGGGCGGCGGCTGCACCCTCATGCTTTTCAGCACTGGCCTGGGAACACCGACTGGCAATCCGATCTGCCCCATCCTGAAAGTCGCGACCAATTCGATCCTCATGGAGAAAATGAGCGACATCTTGGACTTCGATACCGGACCTGTCATCACAGGCACTCAAACGGTGCCTGAAATGGGCGAGGCCCTCATGGAACTCTGTGTCAGAACGGCCAGCGGTGACTACATCCCCAAAGCAGTGTGTTTGGGGCAAGATGATTTCCTGCCCTGGAAACGTGGCGTCTCGCTTTGATGGGCGACTTACTTTTTAGCCGCCTTCTTTGCAGGTGCCGCTTTCTTTGCAGGTGCCTTTTTGGCCGCCACCTTTTTGGCAGCCGGAGCGGCTTTGGGGGCAGCCTTCGGTGCAGCAGGCACTTCCAGTCCATCGACCCAATCATTCACATGAGTCCAGTCATCTCCACCATGCGGACGCACGTAATCGGAATCACGGATGATCCCGCGTTTTTTGAAATCCAACAATTCCGCAGAACTGAAAGGACCAAATTCAACAAAGGTGCGGCTGAGGTAGAACATGCCATTCATGGAGTTTAATCTGGGTTAGCACAGACTGCTGAAGCCTGATGACTCTTAGATCAAGCAATAAGCTTGCCACAAATGAGAGCCGAGAAATCTCACACAGCTTCCAACACTGCTCCTGCCTTTCAGTTCGACAATCGCCATTCGTCGTTATCTTCACGACTCCATGTTTCGCACTGTTCTCACTGATCGTCTCCAATCTGCTTTCACCTCCGCAGGCATCCTTTTGCCTGAAGGCTTTGTTCCGACTGTCGGCATCGCATCCGACACTCGTTTTGGCGACTATCAAAGCAACGCCGCGATGACCTTGGCCAAGCAACTGAAAACCAATCCACGCGCTTTGGCTCAGCAGATCGTGGACAAGCTGGAGGTCAGCGACTTGTGCGAAAAGGTGAGCATTGATGGCCCAGGTTTCCTGAATTTCACACTGGGAGGCAAGGCCCTTGCTCAACATCTGAGCCTGATCCTCAAAGATGATCAAGCAGGCGTGCCCAAAGTCAGTGCCCCCAAGCGCATCGTCGTGGACTTCAGCGCCCCGAACATTGCCAAGCCCATGCACGTGGGTCACATCCGCAGCACCTTCATTGGCGATTGTTTGGCTCGTGTGGCTCGTTTGGTCGGCCACACCGTGATCACAGACAATCACATTGGCGACTGGGGCACTCAGTTTGGAATGATCCTGCACGGCTGGAAGACCATCCTTGATCACGCGGCTTTGGAAAAGGATCCCATTCAGGAACTGGTGCGAGTTTACAAAGCCATCAATGCCGAGACAAAGACCGATCCAGCGGTGCTGGACACTTGTCGGCAAGAGCTGGTGAAACTTCAGCAGGGCAACGCCAACAATCTGGAAATCTGGAAGCAGTGCGTGGCTCTCTCCTTGGATCAGTTGCAGACCATCTACGGGAAACTTGATGTCCACTTCGATCACTACCTCGGTGAGAGCTATTACAATGACAAGCTCGCTCCCCTGGTCGAATCCCTGCAAAGTAGCGGCATCGCTGAATTAAGCGAGGGAGCCATCTGTGTCTTTTTCAGAGAGGTGCCCGAGTTGGCTGAGAAACCCTGCCTCATTCGCAAGAGCGATGGAGGCTTCCTCTATGCCACCACCGACCTCGCCACGATCGATTACCGCATTCAAGAATGGCAGGCCGATGAAATCTGGTATGTCGTCGGCGCCCCCCAGGAATTGCATTTCCGTCAGCTCTTCCAAGTATCGAAAAAGCGCGGACAAACCGTTGCGATGCAGCACGTCGCCTTTGGCAGCATCTTGGGGCAAGATGGCAAGATGTTCAAAACCCGTTCAGGCGAGAGCGTTGGTTTGATTGAAGTCTTGGATGAAGCCTGTGAGCGAGCCAGAGCCGTGGTCGAAGAGCGTGAAGGTCTAACCAATGATGAAAAAGACCAAATTGCCACGATCATTGGCATCGGCGCGGTCAAATACGCCGAGCTGAGTCAGCACCGCATGACCGACTACAAATTTAGTTGGGATAAGATGTTGGCCCTTCAAGGCAACACAGCTCCTTATCTGATCAACGCTTACGTCCGCACTCGCAGCATCTTCAGAAAGCTGGAAGACAACGTCGAACTCACGCAAGAGCTTGTGATCAGCGAACCTGCTGAACGCGCACTGGCCATGAAGTTGGCACAATTCGCCGAAGCTTCTCATGACGTGCTAGCTGATCATCGCCCCAATCTTCTCGCCTCTTATCTGTATGAATTGGCAGACACCTATCACAGCTTCTATGAAGCCTGTCCGGTGCTGCGCGCTGAAGGCGCAGTGCGCAACACGCGCCTAACTTTATGTCAAACAACGAGCAAGGTTCTCAAGACCGGGCTTGGGCTCTTGGGCATTCGCACCACCGAACGAATGTAACCCCCATTCTCTTGGCCTAACCAAAAGAAAAACCCCGGCATCACTGCCGGGGTTTTTCATGATTCAATGCGGTCTAACTAATGATTAATTCTTTACGGCAACCACTTCAGGAGCATCTGCAGTGACTTCAGCAACGACAGCACCAGGATCACGTGTGATCGGCCAGTAAGCTTCCATGTTCAGAGCAAGCGGGGGCTCAAGAGAAACCACTTCAGCACCTTTGGTTGAAATGGTTTGATAAGCCAAAGGCACCACCGTTACACAGAGACGATCTCCGTCCATCCGTTGCACATGAAGTGTGGAAGCATAGGTGCGCTTTTCGAGTTTGAAGGTGTCACCCTTTTTGTAAGGGGACTCTTT
The DNA here is from genome assembly GCA_027483245.1 of Verrucomicrobiaceae bacterium. Taxonomy (GTDB): domain Bacteria; phylum Verrucomicrobiota; class Verrucomicrobiia; order Verrucomicrobiales; family Verrucomicrobiaceae; genus Prosthecobacter. The sequence goes on from JAIXVB010000565.1 coordinate 4,986, forward strand.
CGAGGTCAGCCCTGGCATGATGACTTCGATGTCCACATCCTCAAGCTCAGCTGCCCGAGCGCGAACGATCCAACCACTCGTGAAGACATCTGCGTCTGTCAGCTCACGAGCGCTGAGCACCTGATAGCTGCCCATGATGTAAGTAGGTTGATCATGTTGATAATTCTTCAGGTAAGAGCGCTTGTAGAGGTCGTTGCGCACTGACATTTGTTCCACAGTGTAGGGGAAGAATTCAGACAGCAAATCACGAGGCTGGAGCGACTTACCGCCTGGAGCCGTGTAGATTGTATAAGGACGTAGGGGCGTGAGTTTATTGAACTTCGCCAAAACCTTGTAGTTGAACGGTTTCTCAGGATGCGAGAAGACCATGATGCTGAAAAACCAGCAGAAAGTGGCAGCTCCCATGAGCAGCGTGATCAGAATCGACCACCAAAAGATGCCTCCGCCTTCCTTCTTTTTGGAAAGGCTTCCTCCACCGTAAGAACGGTATTCATTTCCATCGCTCAAAAATCGAACATGCATGGCAATTATGGTAAATTTATTAAAATATTGGAAAGTCTCTGCTTAAATTTTACTGGCTTAAACAAAAAAGAAAAGAAATTTTTGTGAACAACTTGGAATGTTAGGAGTCACGTGTTTTCACGCGGCCTCCTGAGGTTCAAAAGATGTTCCACAGCCGCAACTGCGGGCTGCTTTGGGATTCTCAACTCGAAATCCGGCATCGTTCAGGGAATCGAGATAGTCAATGGTGCTGTTGTCTAAAAATGACAAACTGTCACCATCAACGATCAAAGAGACCTCATTTTGCACGAACACGTGATCTTCAGGCTGGGGTTGATCCACTTTCATGATGTATTGCCAGCCTGCACAACCGCCCTTTTCCACGGCAATGCGCAGTCCAGACCCAGGTGCAGCTTGTTTCTCCTCCATCAAAAGACGCAGTTGAGAGATCGCATTCGGGGTGAGAGTGATCATGAAAATAGGGATTGCCAGAAATCTATCGTGTGTGAGTCGTTTTTCAGACGCACATTTCTCATGCATGGTTTACGTCATCACTTCCTGCACTTTTTGCAGTCATGTCAAAAATTCGCATTCTTACTGATTCACTCGCCAGCCAAGTGGCTGCGGGAGAAGTGGTCGAGCGCCCTGCAGCAGTGATCCGAGAATTGGTGGAAAACAGCCTCGATGCGGGTGCGCGGCATGTGACGGTGGAGGTGCAACGCGGCGGCACAGCCCTGATTCGAGTCACGGATGATGGATGCGGAATGGAACGTGAAGACGCGCTGTTATGCATCGAAAGACACGCGACTAGCAAGATTCGGACCAAAGAAGACCTCGCCGCCATTCAGACCTTCGGATTTCGTGGTGAAGCGCTGCCGAGCATCGCCAGCGTCTGCCGCTTCCGTTTGGCCACGCGTGAAAGTCATGCGCTCAGTGGCACGGAAGTCGAGATCAATGGCGGAAAGCTCAGCGCGGTGAAAGACTACGGCGGCAATCACGGCACGGTGATCGAGGCACGCAGCTTATTTTACAATGTGCCCGCGCGGCGTAAATTTCTGCGTACGGAGGCCACTGAATATGCCCACATCGAGCAGCAGTTTCGGATGCACGCCATTGCTCACCCCGAAGCCGCATTCACCCTGATTCGTGATGGCGCAGTGGCCTTTCATCTGCCCGCCACATCGGATTTGTTGGCGCGCATTCGCGGACTCGTGGGTGAGGAGCTTTCCTCACGATTGATTGAAGTGAAGCGGCAATCGCATCTGGGCATTGACGTCTGGGGATTCATTGGCGGACCCGGCCTGAGTCGATCCAGCCGCCAGCAGCAATTGACGTTCTTGAATGGGCGTCCGATCGAAAGTCCTGCGATCAACTATGGTCTGCGCGAGGGCTTTCATACCACTCTGATGAAGGGCCAATATCCGGTGACTTTTCTCTTCTTGGAAATGGAACCGCAGGCCTTTGACATCAATGTCCATCCCGCCAAAAAAGAGGTGCGTTTCCACGATGGCTTCTCGGTGCGTGATGCGGTGAGCCGCGCCATCAGTCAAGCTCTGAGCAGTGCCAGCAAGCTGCCAGTCGGCCACACACCGAGCAGCCCTCGGCTAGCGGTGCAAGCTCCACCTCAACAACCCGTCCTGGCTCTGCATAGCAGCCCTGAGCCCATCGCGCGTGCGGCCTCGCCGTATGTGCCCACGCCCGTTCTTGCAGCTCGCATGCCTGAGCGTGTCGCGGCCCAAATCAGCCCTGTTCTCCCAGCTCCTGCCCCGTCTGCTGAGGCGCAGGTGGCGCCAGAACCGGAGGTGCAAGAAGCCAAGCTCAAGATGCCTTCCTTTCGCATCATTGGTGTGGTGCATAAGCTGTATGTGCTCATGGAAAGCCCTGAAGGTCTGGTCCTCATGGATCAACACGCCGCCCATGAGCGAGTGAACTTTGAAAAGATGCGGCGCGCCATGGAAAAGGGCGGCGTGCCATCGCAGCGCTTGCTCATGCCGTTGATGCTGCAAACCAGCCCGCGAGATGCCGACCTGCTCAAGCGCAATCTTGAACCCCTGGCTCGCCTCGGCATTGAAGCCGAGCCCTTTGGCCCGAACACCTTCAAGATCGAGGCTCTGCCGACTTTTTTGAAAACCGATGACCCCTTGGCATGGCTGGATCAGGTGATTGAAGAATTGCAGAGCCTGAGTTCCAAAACCTCAGCGCTGAGACTGGGGGAGGACATGATCGCCACCACCGTGTGCCGTCATTCGGTGAAGGCCAATGATGCCCTGGCGATGCCTGAATTGATGGCGCTGCTGGAAGATCTCTTTGACTGCGAGATGCCATACTGTTGCCCACATGGACGTCCGACATTGATTCAGATGTCGCTGAACGAACTCGAGAAAAAATTTGGACGTCAAGCACCTTGAGGCTCAACCCAACGAAGTCGTTGGATTGAGTGTTCAAGCGAGCTCAAAAGAGTACTGAACTCAGTGCATCTCCACCGCACAACTGCCGAGTCCACCACGATAGTAGTTGAACTGGACATTTTGATGATCGGCCAGCAGCGACATCGGAACCGCAGAGTCCGCGAGCCGTTTGGAGATCATGAGAGCGGTGAGGCGTTGGCCCAGGGGATTGTCATGCATGCCCGCCTGCCAGATGCTGACCTTCTCCGCCATCCAGGTTTCTTTGGGACCGACCGTGATGGCCATCTTGGGCACCATGGTGATGTTTCCTCCGCCTGAGGTGCGGGCGTTTTGGGAGAGCGTGACAGGATGCAGATCGACAATGCGGGTGCCAAGCTTGCGATACTCAGCCGGTGGTGGCGGCTCGTTCTTCCACTTGCCTGTGCGTTTCACCGGATCGTTGAAGGCCCAGTGTTTGATGTCTCCCTGGCCACCCTGCATCACGATGCAACGGACGCCGGAGTGCCAGCTCTTCACATACTCGGTCACATCGGCTTTTGGGAAGTGCAGTTGGCTATCTGGCATGACCAGCTTTTTCTGAATGCGGTCAAAGCAGAGCTCACGATCCGCTTTTTCAAAAGACAACGGATGCTCCATGGAGACTTCCTTTTTGGTCTCGGCATCATACCACTCATCCATGCCCCAGAAGTGACCGTCTTTGATCGAAATGCCAAGGTCATTCACCAGCCGAGCCACCAGTGGCAATTGTTCGGTCGGGCCTACAGGACCACAGATCCCGGCTGGATTGTCCGCCGAAGCCTGCTTCCAGGCGTGGATGTATTCGAGAGCTTGGGCGAGGTAAAAATCCTCCAGCGTGTCATACATCACGACCTTGAAGCCAGGCCGGGAAAGCTGACGCAAATCGCGCTCGCTCAGACGAGCCGAGTCATTGATGAGATCGTAGCTGAGTGTGGTGTAGTCCCACCAATCGGGGGCAATGTGGCTGAGTTTGCGTGACATGATGGTGACGATGAGTTGAAACTAGACGAGCCCAAAGTGGCTTATTTTTCGAGTATCCTCGCGCTCCGCTTGTTTGCCAAGCCTTCAGCCATTTTGACGTGAAGTTTATCTCAGAGCAGTTCTTCGACGAATCGCTTCGAGTCGAAGGCCTGAAACTCCTCCACCTTCTCACCAAGTCCGATGAACCTGGTTGGAATGGCCAATTCCTGCTGAATCGTCACCAGAATCCCCCCCTTTCCGCTGCCATCGAGCTTGGTCACGATGAGACCCGAGATCGGAATGGCTTTCTGGAATTCACGCGCCTGTTGGAGGGCATTGGTCCCTGTCGTGGCGTCAACGACAAGGAGGACCTCATGAGGTGAGGTCTCGTCTTTTCGGCCCAGGATGCGATGCACCTTTTTCAGTTCTTCCATGAGGTTGTGCTTTGTGTGGAGCCGGCCCGCTGTATCACAGAGCAGGAAATCCGCCTGAGTCCGACAGGCCAAATCATAGGCCTCAAAACAAACGGCCGCGGGATCGCCATTCGGGGGACCTTTGACCATCGGAATTTCGAGACGCTGAGACCACACTTCCAATTGCTCCACTGCGGCAGCGCGAAAGGTGTCCGCTGCGGCAAGAACCACTTTGTGCCCCGCTTTGTGCAAAACATGGGACAGCTTCGCGGTTGAGGTCGTTTTGCCAGTGCCATTGACCCCGATGACGAGGATGACCTTCGGCCGCCCTTCCAGCGGTGTTAGGGGTTTCACAGTCTCGGGCAAAATCTTCCGCACATGCTCACGAGCGACTTGGACAATGTCAGCCCCATGCAGCTTTCGACCCTGCTGTTTCAGGTCATCGACGATTTGCATCGCCAGCCGTGGACCGAGGTCGCCCGTGACCAAAACGGCCTCCAGTTCCTCCCAATCAATGTCAGGTTTGGTGAAGCGTTGGATGAGAGATTTGAAGAAACCGGCCATAGGATCAAAAGCGAGGGCCTGTGCATAGCCAGGAACTCGGGGTCTGCCATCGCAGATTCGACCTCGTTTGAACCTAGCTCAGATCCATCACTTGGCAGTTGCAGGCAAAGCAGCCCGAATTTCTTGAGCGACTTTTTGGCCGAGATACTCCGAACCAGAGTCCAGAAAGTGGACATCCTGGGGTTTCTGCATCTCGGCCAGCTTCGGCGTGATCCAGGCGTTGAGATCATTGATGGCGACTCCTTTTTCCTTCATGATCTTGGCCGCCAGTTGATTGTAGGTCAGCACATCGCCGAACTTCCTCGGCGGATTCAATGTTCCTTCAGGCACGGGTGTGGTGGTCGCCCAGATCAGCTTGGCGCCGGTCTTTTGCATCTGATCGACGAGCGCGCGGAGATTGTCTTCGTAAGCGGCGATTTCGACTTGGCGATGGCCCTCAGGCATGAATTTGAGGTCATGCAGGCCCCAGTTAAAATGAATGACATCCCATTTCCCTGTGCCTAGCCACTTTTTTATGTTCTTGAGCCCATTGGTCGTGGGGCCCCCGTTTTGAGGGATGCGGTGAACATTCGCCTGACCTTCTAGAAGTTTCCGAACGGTCAGGGTGTAACCCATCGAAATAGAATCGCCGATCAAGAGCACCCGCGGTAGCCCTGGGGTATCGACAATCGCGACGAGCGATGGATTTGGTGGGCGTTTTTTCGCAGGGGCTTTCGGCTGTGTTTCCTGGGCCATCAGAGCCACCGGAAGAACGACCGCACAGAGCAAGCAGTGGAAGCAGCGCATTTTCATGAGTGCCTCGAGTCTGCACAGGCTCAGCGAAGTCCGACAAGCCTGAAGTGGGGAGCGGCATAAGAATAAATCCCGAATTATTTATGAAAAGTTGACATTTTTATAATTTCCATATTATAATTCACGACTGTTACTCCTTCCTGAAGCGCCCATGAACTTCCGCACCCTCACTCTTGCTTGCTTCTTGGCGATTGCCTTGAGCAGCCCCATCCAGGCCGATGTGATCACCGACTGGAATGATCAGGTGCTGGACATCTTTGCTGCACAGGGGCAGACCGCGACTCCGCCTGA
>JAIXVB010000699.1 GCA_027483245.1 Verrucomicrobiaceae bacterium
ACCCAAGAAAGGTGCGGAGCAGGGGGTCGCGACCACCGTCGCCAGCAGACCTGAGAAGAAGGAACCACTGACGCCGTGTTTGGCCTGAAGACCTGCTCCGACTCCGACTGCGGAGGCGCCGATCTCGAACACTCCCGCCATGTTCAGACCGAAGACCAAAAAGAACGCACAGAGTCCAAACACAAAGTCCGGCGATTGCAGTTGGGAACCCCAAGTTCTGCCAAACCAAACGACCAGTCCACCGAGTGCCCAGAAACATAGCAGCACGCCGAAGGTGTAGGCCAACCCGTGGAGAAGGACCTGACGTTTATCTTCACCGGCCTGCTGGACTACGCCCATGATCTTGATGCCGAGCACAGGAAAAACGCAGGGCATGATGTTGAGGATCAATCCGCCGATGAAGGCAAAGGCGAGGTAACCCAAAAAGGAACGTTCAGGAATCACCGTCGTCGCGACCTTGGCTGCCGCAGGGGCGGCGGAAGTTGTGGGTGCCACCGTTTCAGTGGCTTCAACGGACGGACTGGGTGCCGTGGGCAACACCGGAGCGGATTTGCCAAAGATCTCCGTTGTCGCAGGGTCCGCCTCGGCTTTTTCGGTGAGGGTCAGGCTCAGCTTCGCCTCAGGTTTGGCGGGCATGCAGTTCTGGGGATCACAGACCAATGCATCCACCTTCACCAGGATCTCACCAACTCTGCCCACGGCACCTGCGGGAATGATGCGGGCTGGCAGATACACCGTGCCTTCGTAACCCTGTGATTTTTTGCCATCGGTGGAGTCCACTTCGCGGGTGGCTGGCCAGGGCAGTTCCTCGACTTTCCAGCCTTCTGGTAGCGTCCAGTTGAGCGAGGTCGGTTTGCCGATGACTTCTGGCGGCAGTTCCTTGCCATAGGTGTGCCAGTGTGGTTCATGAACCAACTTCACGGCCACTTGAAAAGCTTCCCCCGGCGCGGCGGTTTTCACTTCCGACACAAGTGTGGCGGTGACCTTGGCCTTGGCTCCACCGGCGAGATTGAATTGGGCCTGGAGCGGCAGGCAGCCGAGAACAAGGAGCAGGGGACAAAGGAGAAATTTCATGCGGGGACTCATACGAGGGATCAAGGGCGAATGTATTCCAGCGAAAGCACAAGGTGGCCCTTTTGGCACAAAGCCGGAGGCGACTTGTTGCCTTCGTGTGGGGTGTTTTTTCAGGCGATCAGTGCCTTGTGGCTGCCATCGCAAAAGGGGGGATTCTGGGTCTGTTTGCAGTTGCACAGCCAGACTTTTTTCGGGGCTTCGAGCGTGAATTTCTTTGGCCCGAGCCCGGTGCCTTTGTGCTCTCCATCACACAGCGGTTGATGTCCACTATGTCCGCAGGAGCACCACCAGTGTTCTCCAGCTTCGAGTTCGATGGCAATGGGTTGAGTATCGACGATTTTTGCGGGCATGAGCGCAGATTGCCTGGGTTTGGCCATGTTGACCAGCGCTGAAAAAGCCGGATCAAAGACCGCGTGCCACCTTCTCCAGCACATCCTGCACGAGGCCTGGGCCCCGATAGATCAGGCCGCTGTAAACCTGCACCAGTTGCGCACCGGCCCGCAGTTTATCCTGCGCATCGGCACCGCTGAAGATGCCCCCCACCCCGATGATGGGCGTGCCGGGATTGAGCAGGCTGCGAAAGGCTTGAATGACCTGGGTTGAGCGAACTTTGACCGGGGCACCACTCAGACCACCGGCCTCCTGTTCAAGCGGATGGCCCACCACGGCGGCCCGATTGATTGTGGTATTGGTGGCGATCACGCCATCCACGGCCAGTTCATTGAACACCCGCGCCAGGGCCTCGATTTGAGCCTCCTCGAGATCGGGTGCGATTTTCACCAGCACGGGTTTCATCTTGCCGTGCTCTTGGGCCAGTCGGCTTTGTTCGGTCTTCAGCGCGCTCAGAAGGCTGCGAATGGAGTCCTCGGCTTGGAGATCACGCAGGCCCTTGGTGTTTGGGCTGGAGATGTTCACGGCGATGTAATCCGCCACGCCATACGCGGCTTTGAGGCCCTTCAGATAATCCTGCACAGCGTCCTCATTCGGGGTGTCGAAGTTCTTGCCGATGTTAACGCCCACCACCGCTTGAGTGCGACGTTTGGACAATCTCTGCACCGCCGAGTGGATGCCAGGGTTGTTGAACCCCATGCGATTGATCAGCGCCTCATGTTCTGGCAGGCGAAACAGACGCGGCTTTGGGTTTCCCGGCTGTGGGCGAGGGGTCAGGGTGCCCACTTCGACAAAGCCAAACCCCAGCGCTGCCCAGGCCTCCACCGCACTGGCGGACTTGTCCATGCCTGCGGCCAGTCCGAGAACATTGGGGAACTTCAGTCCCAGCACCTCCACTGGCGTTTGCGGCAGCCTTTCCTGCCCCAGGGTCAGCAGGCCAAAGCTGTGCGCCATCCGCATCATCCGCGTCGTCCACTCATGCGCCCGCTCCGCATCCATGCGGAAGAGCCAGGGTTTCATGACGGGGTAGAGATTGGCGATCAAAGACATCCCTCTTCCAAAGCGCGCCCGTGCTCAGTGTCAAGGCGACGGCATCCCGAGAGGCGCTCATTCCTCCAAGCTTTCCATCACCACAGGCTCCTCGACGGATCCCATCCTGTGAAGGATCGAGAAGACCAATGCCGCCGCTCCGAGAGCGAGCAAAATCAGACACAGAGTCAGGGAATGCTTAGGGGCCATGTTTCGGTGAGAGGTAGCTGTCCCGGGGGGGCATCACCTGACCTTAGTCCGCACACCGTGAACTGCGCTGACCACCGGACATCTCAGCCTCGCCCTCAAGACACTTGATTGTAAACCAACGCCCAGGATCGGCTATACGTAGGACTACTCATTTTTCAGCCGACTCAAGGCCATGGCCGCCGCCGTTCGCGTGTCCACCTTCAGCTTGGTCAAAATCGCCCGCACATGATTGGTCACCGTTCGGTAGCTGATGCTCAAGATCATGGCGATTTCGCGGTCGCGCTTGCCCTGGGCGATCCAATGCAGCACCTCTGCCTCGCGGCGGCTTAGGCCAACGCGGCGCAGCACCGTGTGATCTGCGGCCTCCACCTGCGGTTTCTGTTTCTTCGCCTCGTCCAGCACCAGATGCGTCTGATGCGCCAGGGCGGTGTGACGCCCAAGCATGTGGATCATCTTCATGTCCTCCTGGGTGTAATCCTTTTGACCGCCTTTGTTGAAGGTGATCCCACTGAGGTGCGTCTCTGTTTGAAACGGCATGGCCACCTGATGACGCAATTCCACCGGGGCAAAGGCCACTTCATGAAACTCCGTCTGGCGGAACTGGCGCAGGCTTGTCAGGTCAGACAACCTCAGCGGTGCGCTGAGGCCCGCCATGATGTGCGGGAAACAGGGATTCTGCATCGGCACCAGTTCCCCAATTCGCGCGAATCGTTCCTGAATGTCCTTCGGATCGTAGGGCACATTCAGGGAGCCCTGATGACTGCCAGTGCGCCGATCCCAGAATTCGTAGCTGTTGCATGACTCTGGACTCAGACGTTGGCAGGCGGAAAGCACCCGCTCCTGAAAGTTCCCCTGTGGATGGCTGTGGATGATTTCCACAGCCTCCATCAGCCTATCCATCCGTTGTTTCAAAGTGAAGCGGTGATGCATGGGAATCGCGTGAGCGGTTGCAACGTGACTACGTCAAAACATCTAGCAGCAGCGATGCCAGATCTGGACCTTGGCAGAGGCTCTCCTGAAGGGGAAGTCAAAAATGAGTGTCCTGCATCCACGGCTGACTGCACGCACCGACTGCGTTCGGCATTGCCACCGCGCTGCGGGCAGGCTAAAGGCAGAACACGCCTGTGAACGCCCCACTCAACGAAGCCGACTCCCCCTTTGACCTTGCTCTGCGCCCTGCGGACTTCGATGATTTCCATGGCCAGACCAAGGTGAAAGAACAACTGCTCGTCATGGTCGAGGCCGCCAAGATGCGCGGCGAACCCCTGGATCACGCGCTGCTTTGCGGCCCGCCCGGCTTGGGAAAAACCACCCTCGCCAATCTCATCGCCAGTGCCGTCGGCTCCCGACTCCACACCACCAGCGGCCCCCAGATCGAGCGCGCGGGGGATCTCGCAGGCATCCTGACCAATCTCCAGGAGCGTGACATCCTCTTCATCGACGAGATTCATCGCCTCCATCCCAGCATCGAAGAATACCTCTACCCTGCCATCGAGGACTTCCGGCTCGACATCATCATCGATCAGGGCCCCAAAGCCCGCACCATCCGCATCGATCTCCCGCCCTTCACCCTCGTCGGAGCCACCACACGCTCGGGCATGCTCACCGCCCCCATGCGTAGCCGATTCGGCATCCCCAATCGACTGGACTACTACACCGTCGATGAACTCCAGCACATCCTGCTCCGCTCCGCTCGCCTCATGAAGGTCCCCATGGACCCTGCGGGAGCTCTCGAGATCGCCCGTCGTGCCCGTGGCACCCCGCGAATCGCTAATCACCTCCTCCGTTGGGTGCGCGACTACGCGCAAGTAAAGGCCCAGAGCGTCATTGACGAAGCCGTGGCCAGTCAGGCCCTGACCATGCGCGACATCGATGAAACCGGGCTGGATGAAATGGACAAACGTTTCCTCGAAGCCCTCATCCACAAGTTCGATGGCGGCCCTGTCGGCCTGAACTCCGTCGCCGTCGCTGTCGGAGAAGATGCCACAACCCTGGAGGACGTGCACGAGCCCTACCTCGTCATGCAGGGCTTCATCAAACGCACCCCACGCGGCCGAGTCGCCATGCCCGCCGCCTATCGCAAACTCGGGCTCATCCCCCCTCTCAGCGGCCAGATCGATCTTTTGTAACGGCGCTCGTCGCACCGGTTTTCCAGCCTGTGTCTCTTCAAAAAGAACCGCAGATGTCCTCGGGCCTGCTTGGTGAAAGGGTGTGAGGATACAGGATTCACAGGATGGGCCAGGATTGACGGGGAAGGTTTCTGCATTCGCAGTTCGGTCTCGCGTGCGGGACCGAACTGCGAAGCGGGGTGGGTTCAAAGAACGGCCTAAAGGCCGAACTACGAACTCAAACCTTCCGCGAACAGGACTCCAGGAACTGAAAAATCCCGTGAATCCTGCCAATTGTGTCAATTCTGTAGCAAATGCCGCGATTTACCCCGGAGTTTCGGCAGCTATTGCAGAAAGTTGCAGGTGCCCAAAAATGTTTTGGCGGCCTATTGCAGAAAGTTGCAGGTGCCCAAAAATGTTTTGGCGGG
>JAIXVB010000585.1 GCA_027483245.1 Verrucomicrobiaceae bacterium
CAATGAAAAAGCCATGAACTGGTTCACCGGGCAGGCCATGAAAGCCAGCCAGGGCAAAGCCAACCCCAAGATCGTCACCGAAATCGTGCGCAAGAAGGTGCTGGGCTGAGGGCTGGGGTTCTTGGACACCCAGTCACACGACTCAGAGTGCCGCTAGAGTCTGGCGTGCGCTGAACTTCCCTTGAGGTTTGGCGGGAAAGGTCAGGCCATGAGTTTAGCCGAAGATGCGCGGCAGCGTTTGAGGTAGGGCGCTCGCTCCCGCAAGCACCGGGCGTCGCAGGCCAGGTAGGGCGCTTGCTCCCGCAAGCGCCGGGCGTCGCAGGTCGAGAGATCCGATGAAGAAGGATGATGGCAGAGGGCGTAAGACCTGAGCGAGGCGGCTGGGGACCCGCCGCCCTACCTCGACGCGCGACGGCGTTTCCAGGAAACTGGGAGTGCGTGGCGTGTGCATCACCTTTGAGTTGCTCAGGCGGCATCTGCGATGGGGGCCTTGGGGTCTCGGTGGAGTCAAAGAGGCCGGATGTGTTCGGCGCGATAGATGCTCGTCTTCACCCTCGATTCCCTGCGCCGAATTATCCGGCGATTTGGGGGCGTTGAGGGCATCTGTGGGGTCGAAGAGGCCGGATAATTTGGCGAGGGTCATCTGGGGCGTTGCGGTCGTCTTTGCCGCCAAACACATCCAGCCTACGTCCCCTCGCTGCAGCGGAGCATTTCCGTGATCGTAGAAAAGGCGTCCTTGGTGGGCCTGGTCGGTTTTGACACATGGAGAAAAAAGTTCTTGGCGACCATTCCAAGTTTTGACACCTGGGGAAAAAAGTTTCTGACGACCATTGTCAGTTTTGACACCTGGGGAAAAAAGTTCTTGGCGAGCAGTGTCAGTTTCGACACCTGGGGAAAAAAGTTCCTGGCGGGCATTGCAAGTTTTGACACCCCAGGAAAAAAGTTCTTGGCGAGCATTGTCAGTTTTGACACATGGAGAAAAGAGTTCCTGGCGAGCATTCCAAGTTTCGACACCCCGAGATCTCAACGCAGGCTTCCTTTCCTCTGAGAAATCTGCGTCCTCTGCGGATCCATCAGGGCGGCGGAAACGAGCAACGATCGCCCCTCGATCCAACAAAAGGGGCTTCTCGGGATCACTGACCGTAGTTGAAGGGATCCGAGAACTTGGGGTCGGTGGTAACGGTGGTGTCGGTGAGGGTTTTCAAGAAGGCGACCAAGGCGGCCTTTTGGGCAACGGTCAGATTCAGGCGGCGTGGACTGCCGGGAGGGCCCTGGCCAGGGGGATTCCGCAGGGGTGGAGAGAGGTTGGGATGGGCAACAACGCCGGAATTGTAGAATTCGACCACTTGCTCGAGCGTGGCAAAACGACCGTCGTGCATGTAGGGCGCGGTGAGCTCGATGTTGCGCAGGGAGTTCACTTTGAAGAGTCCCTCATCCTGAGCCAGACCGGTGATCTCGCCCCGCCCTTTGTCCACGTAGGGGTTCTCGAGGCCGTTGTTGTTGATGTTGGGTCCAGGGACGAAGTTATCCGTGCCGTGACAAGCGACGCAATTCCCCGCCTGGCCGGTGTAGATCTGGCGGCCTTGGTTTTCCTGCGCGGTGAAGTTGGCAAAGTTGGTGGCGACCCCGATGTCGTATTTGGACTGCGTGGAAACGATGGAGCGGACGAACTGAGCAAGGGCACGCGAGATGCGCTGAGAGTTGATGGTCGCGGTGCCAAAGGCGTTGGTGAAGAGCGTGGCGTAAAAGGGCTCAGCACTGAGTCGAGTGACGAGGTCAGGCAGGGTCATGCCCATCTCAACGGCGTTTTGAATGGGCTCCAGGACCTGGTCCTCAAGAGTCGCGGCGCGTTCATCCCAGAAAAACGCCCGGCGCTGATACCAACGGGCATTGCTGAGCCCCATGGAATTGCGGCCGGTCAGCCCGCCTTCGAAACCAACGCTGAACTGACGAGGATCGGAGAAGCCATGCGAGGGCTGGTGGCAGGAAGAACAGGAAACCGTCTGGTTCAGGGAAAGACGTTTGTCATAAAAGAGCACACGTCCGAGGAGGGCGCCGGGATCGGTGGTGGCATTGCCCGCGGGGGTATTGTCCTGACCGAGGATGGGGTTGACCAAAAAGGCCGCGGGCAAGGTCGGAGCGGCGTAGTTGGCGGGGCTAGCGGGCAGGAGCAATCCTGTGGCCACAGTGCTGGTCAAAGTCTGCTGCGTGCTGTCATAACGAGCGCGATAAAACAGGCTGGTGGGCTGGACGGGAATGGTCACAGCGCGCTGGAAGTGGCCGTTGTGAACTTTCAGCGTTTCCACATTCGACCAAAGGCTGAGATCAGGGGAACTCTGCAAGATCCAGGCGTGATTGCCTGGGTCCGTGACCTGGACATGGGCCTGAGTCGGGCTGCTGGGGGTGATGACAAAGGCGGAGTCCTCGGGCAATTGTGCGGCGAGTGGGGTGGCAAGGAGCAGACTGGCGAGAAAGGCGTGCGGGAGAGTGGCGCGGTTCATGACGAAGCCCACTCTGAAAGGCCTGTGTTAAGTCTTCACGAAGACGAGGCGTCTTTTTTGTCAATGGATTGTAAAGATGG
>JAIXVB010000282.1 GCA_027483245.1 Verrucomicrobiaceae bacterium
ATTCGGTGCAGGGTGCCCTCGCGATACAGGAACAGGGGAGAATCGCCCACACTGATCCATTGGATCTCTTTTTGACTGATCAACACCGAGAGCATGGTCGTGCCCATCGGTGGCGCGACAGAGGGCATGCGACCGGTGATGAAACCGAGGGTGTCATTGGCCGTGTCCAGCGCGGTGCGCAGACGCCAACTGGCATCTCCCGGATGCTCATGAAAAGCCCGCACAAAGGCATTCACCGCGATGTAACTGGCAACACTGCCGCCAGTGTGCGCCCCAAGTCCATCTCCCACGACCAGCAGCAGCTTCTCCAAAGACACATCGGTATTCTCGGCGGCATCGGCGAAGGCATAGTAGTCCTCCTGATTTTCACGGCGACCGCGATACTGGCGGGCGGCGAAGTCTTGCTCCTGAACAAAGGCGACCGATGTCGGCAGGGAGGGAATGAAGGGAAGGGGGACGGGAGCAGTCACTCGGCGGAAAACTTGAAGATCGTGGTGTGCAGGTAGGTTTCACCTGGGCGCAGTGCGGAGGTGGGGAACTGCGGTTTATTCGGACTGTCGGGGAACTTTTGCGTCTCCAGGCAGAAGCCATGGCGGGATTCATAAACGTGGCCGCCCTTGCCCTTCACTCCTTTGAGATGATTGCCGGTGTAAAGTTGCACGCCGGGATCCGTTGTGGACACTTCCATGACCCGTCCGCTCTTCGGTTCCTTCACTCGTGCTGCCAGCTTGAGGCCTTCACCTTTGAGCGCGTAGTTGTGATCGTAACCTTTGCCCTGAACGAGGGGTTTATAGTCCGATTCAATGCGCTCACCGATCTGGTGCGGTTGGGTGAAGTCCAACGGCGTGCCGATGATGCTCACAATCTCACCCGTGGGGATCAGGGCATCATCCGTGGCGGTGACGAGATCCGTGGGGATCGTCAGTTCATGGCCCAGCACATCGCCACTGCCCTCTCCTGCGAGATTGAAATAACTGTGGTTGGTCAGGTTCACGACCGTGGGTTTATCCGTCGTGGCCCGGTAATCGATTTTGAATTCTCCGGCGTCGGTCAGCGTGTAAGTTACCGTGCAGGTAAGAGTGCCCGGAAAACCTTCTTCGCCATCGGCGCTGGTGTAGCTCAGAGCGACAGCATTTTGATTTGCGAGGACGGCACCTTTCCAGACTTTTTTATCAAAGGCTTCCTTGCCGCCATGAATGTGATTTTTTCCAGAATTTGCGGTCACTTCATACTCCGCGCCGTCCAGTTTGAACGCAGCACCGCCGATGCGATTGGCATAACGACCCGTAATGCAGCCGAAGTGGGGATGTTTGCCCAAATAGGGAGCTAGAGAATCAAAACCCAGGACCACATCAGCGAACTTGCCTTCGCGGTCGGGGGCGGTCAATGAAACCAAGATCCCGCCATAGCTGGTGATGCGTGCTTCTTGACCGCGCGTGTTGCGTAGCGTGTAAAGATGCACCTCCTCTCCAGCCTCCGTTTTCCCCCAAATCTCAGAAGTGACGGTGGCAAAGGCGGTGCTGGACATAAGGACAGTGGCGGCAGCGATCAGCGCGCGGCGTGGCATGGTGCGTGGTGGGTTGGAAAAGACACTCTGGCGTTTTCCATCCTGTAACGCAACCCAGGAAATCTGGGGCTGTCCTATCGGGCGATTGCAAATCGCTGCATTTTTACGCCCGAACACGACGGCGCAAGAGTAGCACTAGACCCGAAGTGGCGATCAACAAAACGGCGCCAGGCTCAGGGACAGGAGCGCATTCGCCGGTCAGGGTGACATTGTCCAAATAGAGGGCGCCACCGTTGCCACCCCAGGCATACAGCTCGATGGTGAACTGCTCACCACTGTAGTCAACGCCTGTGGGGAGAGGGGCTGTTCCCTGGTCGAAATCAAAGCTCACGTTGGTCCATGAGGTGGCTCCAGTGATGTCCACCGGGCCTGAATTACGCTGCTGCACAGTGCCATTGTCATCTTCCCAGAAGATGGAGGCCATAATCGAGTCGGGGGAGTAGCTGTAAGGGCGTTTCAGGTCCACCGAGAGTCCCGTGATCGCGCCGAGGCTGTTGGGATCGACCTGCACTTCAAAGGCCAGCGTCTTGGGCCACTGCCAGGTGCCGCTTCGGTTGAGGTAAACCAGCGCGTCATACTGCGTGCGGTCCCAGCCTGAGTAGGTGCGAAAAGCGCTGTCATCGGGGCCTCCCGCTGTGTGCAGACCGGCGATCAGATCACAGGTGGTCAAAGGTGTCAGTTCGACACAGGGGGCCACGCAAGACGGATCATTGGGGGAACCCACCGTGGCCACATTGTTGAAATCAAACTGTCCGAGAATGCTGGCCTGGGCGCTGGAGCAGACCAGAGCAGCGCTGAAAAGGGAAGCGAGGAGAATTTTCATGGGTGGGTTTACAGTTGATACGCATTCCTGAAATACTTATCAAAGAGGCGATATATTATGGTATTTTCGCGCTCGTTATGGAAAGTGCAATTTCAAAAACAATAAAGTTATAAAATTATAGAATCAAAAATGAGAAATTTAGGAAATGGGAGTGTTTAGAAAATGAATCCAAACAAAAGCATTCCCTAAGCTGGGTTTGCGAGGTCTCGATTCAGGGCACTTTTGAGCGTCCCTCGGCCTCTTAAAGCCCCAAAGGTCCTGAGCGCACCAGGACGCAGCCGCGTCGTCACGGCAGGCATCGTTGACGGACCTTTCTTGATGAACCTCTTTTGAAGTTCAATTCAGGTTTTAAGCCCGGCGACGGCGTTCCAGTCCCAGGCGTCCACGGCGATCTCGGCGTAGGCAGAAGTCTTCCCGTGTGATCTGGTCTTTTTCAGCAGAACCATGCTCCACCACCACGTTGATGACCTGCGGCATCACCTCCATCTGAGCGATGCGGAAGACGGGCTCCCGACGACTGCGAAAAAAAGCGTGCAGGGGCATGTGTGGGTGCCCGGCATTCCAGAGCCAGCGTGCCGGCGGGAAGTCGTCGATTTCAGAAAGGGCGAGCAGGACCTCACGGATCACGGGCTCCTCGTGGCGACGCAGCAATTTTGAGACGGCTCGTCGGCAGAGCATCTGTTCGAGGAACGCACTCATCGGGTTTTGATGATCCTCTTCCATTTCCACGATGATTTCCTGCGCGTGCTGGCGCATGGCCTCGCGAAACTCCTCCTGATTCATGCGACCGGTGTCGAGCAGGTGAAAGAGTTGGCTGGGGCTGGGAGGAGTGTTGGACACGGCTGAATTCAATAAAACGTGCTTCGAGGAATCAAGGACGAACTTCTCTATTGGGTTCATTCCCGCCAGCAGTTGCCGATGTCCGCGAATCCCGCGACACTGCGCAGGTAACGGTAGCCTTCCACGCTCCAGTCGGAGTGCGGTGGGCAGAGGGGGATGGGCTCGCGCAGGTATTCGCCGCCTTCGGTGTCTTCCAGCAGGTCCAAAAGGCGCAGGCAAGCCGCATCGACCTCCCAGATTTCGCCTTCGATGGATCGACCCTCGGTTTCATCCAGCACCATGCCAGGATAACCTCCGAGATCGAACAGCCGATACCGTGCTTGCGTGCTTGCCTCTGCAATGAAGCGCTGGCCGTGCAAGTGGCGATGATTGCAGCCACCGCGTTTCAGAGTGCCATAGACAAAAAGACGCATGAGAGCAGGGGGTTAACGAGGGATGAAGTCATCGCGATCCGACAACCATTGGGGCAGGGAGTAGCGTTTGGATTCCAGCTCTTTGGCGCGGGTGAGGATGGTTTCGGGCAACTCATGCACGATTTGCACCTCGCGTGCCAGTCGGGCTGCCCATTCGGGCCAAAAGTCCTTTTGAATCAGCACCTGCTGCACGCTGCCTTGATGGAGGAGGCCCAGTTTTCCACGTCGTTGACCGGCGCCAGAGACCTTCACCGTCCCGCGAATCACATCATGCACGGCCGGGGCGACGAAGCAAAAAGGTGCCTCGATCACATCTTCCTGAGTCGCCAAACGACAGCCGGGATAGCCGTGGGCAGACAGAGCCGTCGCGAGAGAACCGTGAATCCGTCGATAGCTCTCCACGGCGGGTGTTTCTGCCCAAGGAACGACCGAAGGCACGATGACCGAATACGTGAAATCCTCCTGATGTAGCACCACCCCGCCTCCGGTCCAGCGTCGCACGACTGGCCAGCCTGGCAGGGCGGCCTGGAGTTTCGGCAGGCTCTGTGCGTAACCCAGGGTCACGGTCGGCTGATCCCAGGTATAGACGCGAAGCACGGGCACGGCGCTCTGCTCCAGCCAGGCCTGATCCACAGCCATGTTCATCGGTCCAGGGTAGGTGCCGTCCAGGTGCAGGATGAGTTGATCAAAAAAAGGTTCGCCAAAGTCCACGCATCACAGTGGGGAGCCTCATCGCGGCTGCAAATGCTGCGTGCATCAGGATGTGACATGGTGCTTGTCAGTTTGCGCCGCCTCGCGCAAGCTTCTCTCAACCCCATGAGTGACACTCCGCAGGATCCCGCCCCAACTCCCGAGAAGCCAACACCGAGCCCTGAGGAGATCACACGCAAGCTCGAGGACTTCATCAAGAACAGCCTCGGTGGCCAGGTCATCTTCTCGCGCATGGAGACCGCTGCCAGCAAACTTACCCCTGAAGCGAGCGGCGAGCCTGAACTCCCTGAGCCTGAGGAGCCGACCGCGGCTTACGATTTCCATTACAAACCAGCCGACATCAAAGCTCACCTGGATCGTTTTGTGATCCGCCAGGACGAGGCAAAAAAGGTGCTCGCCACCGCCGTTTGCGATCATTACAACCACGCCCGCATGCTCCGCGAGCATGACAAACAAAAGACCGGCAGCACGCTGGAGTTCACCAAACAAAACGTCCTCATCGTCGGCCCCACCGGCGTTGGCAAAACCTACCTCGTCAAACACATCGCGGATCTCATCGGCGTGCCGTTTGTCAAAGCCGATGCCACCAAGTTCAGCGAAACGGGTTACGTCGGGGGAGATGTCGATGATCTCGTCCGTGATCTTGTGGCCAAGGCCAATGGTGATGTCCAACTTGCCGAACACGGCATCATTTATCTGGATGAAATCGACAAACTCTCCTCGGGTGGAGAAGGGCGCATTGGTCGTGATGTCAGCGGTCGCGGTGTGCAGACGGCTTTGCTCAAGCTCATGGAGGAAACCGAAGTCGCCCTCTACGCGCCCAATGACATGCGCAGTCAGATGCAGATGATGTTTGATACCCGCAAAGGCCGCACCGGCCGTGAGGTCATCAACACCCGCAACATCCTCTTCATCGTCAGCGGTGCCTTCTCGGGCTTGGAGCGCATCATTGAAAAGCGTCAGGTCAAAGCCTCCATCGGCTTCGGAGCTCAGATCAACGAGAAACCCAAGGCCGAAGACCTGCTGCGCGAGGCGCGGACCAAGGACTTCATCGATTACGGATTCGAGGCTGAGTTTATTGGTCGCCTGCCTGTGCGCGTGTTCTGTGACCCCCTTTCCGCAGACGATCTCTTTCAGATCATGAAGAACAGCGAGGGCAGTCTCATCCGTCAGTATGAGCGTGAGTTCCATGCCTATGGCGTGCGCACCGTGTTTGAAGATGACGCGCTCCGTGCTGTGGCTGAGCGTGCAGCCGATGAAAAGACGGGTGCTCGTGGACTCGTCACCGCCTGGGAAAAAGTGCTGCGTGATTTTAAGTTCGAACTGCCCAGCCTGAATCTCCCCGATCTCATCATTGATGCCGCCCTGGTTCAGAATCCGGTTCAAGTTCTCGAGCGCTGCCGCATCGATGCCCAAAGTTTCAGCGGCGATTCCCGGGCCGATGCCGTCCATAGCTTCGCCAGTCAATTCTCTGCCGAGCATGGGTTAGAACTCGTCTTCGATGCCGAAGCTGTGCGCGCCCTCGTGCAGCGGTCCGAGCGTGAAGGTGCAGGTGTCAGCGAAATCTGCGTCCGTTTGTTCAAAGACTATCCCTTTGGCCTCCAGCTTATCTCTCGCAGCACAGGCCAGCACGCCTTTCATCTCACTCGCGAGGCCATTGAGCAGCCGGACGCCTTTCTCAGCAATCTCGTCATTCAGTCCTATCGCTCCATAGAAGTCCCGTCTCACTAATCCCACTCATGGAACGTCATCGCGTCACCCTCCTGTTCATTGGCATCTTGGTTTGCGTGCCCGTTTTGGCCCTTTACCAATTCGGCTTCTTTCCTGAGCTAGCTCAGTGGCTCAGTCAGCAGTTGCCAAAGCTCCTCGTCCTTCCCGAGAGTGGACTGCGCAGCTCCCTGCTTTTGCAATACGGCTATTACACCCTGCTCGCCTTCCTCAGCGCCGGCATTGGCCTCACCCTCGAGGCTCTGTGGCAAAAATTCGCCATCCTCTGTGCGTTTACTTTTCTCACCCTCAACCTCACGGTGACTCTTGCCTGGAGCGGACTCCTCTTCGAGCCCTTCAGTGGCCTTTTCGCCGCCTGGGTCGCCGGTCTCATTGCCACGCTGATGGCAGATGCTGGGCTGGCGCAAAAGATCGAGAGTGAGGCGAAAAAAGGTTTGGATTAAAGAGGGGGATCCTGCGCTTCTTTTGCTGGCAAAGCCCAAGGCTCTCTGTCGCTGAAACTCGCTTCAATCAGCGGCTTCGTCAGTCATCGAAGAAGACGTCTCGACCGTATGAACTTGGCCATTTTCCAGACGGAGTTGCAACTGACCGAGTGACCTTGCTTCGCTTTGGGAATGGGTCACGTGCAGAACCGTGAGATCGTGCTTTTGATGGAGGTTGTTCAAGAGCGCAGAGGCCTCAGCGCGGGTGCGGTCATCCAGGGCGGAGAGGGGTTCGTCCAGCAGTAAGACCTTAGGCTCAGCAGCCAGGGCGCGGGCAAGAGCGACGCGTTGTTTTTCACCGCCGGAAAGGTGGTCGGTCCCTTGATCCAGTAGATGGGTAATGCCTAACTCACGGGCCAAGTTTTCGACTCGGAACTGGACACCTTCAGGAGCGAGTCCCTGCAAACTCGGTGCGAAACCAATCTGTGCACGCACTCGTTTGCCGGGGAACAGGGCGAGATCCTGCGGCAGGTAGCCGATGCTGCGGTTCCTGGGTTCCCAAAGCGTGACATCGGCCTCGCCAAGCAGCACCTGGCCCTGCTGGGGGTGGCGGAGACCGCAGAGGATCTCCAGCAGTGTCGTCTTCCCACAACCAGTCGCGCCCATCAGCACGGCGTAGGTGCCGGTCGGGATATGAAAGGAGATGTCCTTCAGCGCAAAGCCGCTGGGAGAAGTCCAGGAGATGTGTGAAAGGGTGATCATGCGGTACTGAACTGCGCGGGAGGATACAGGCGCAATTGCTGTGGGAAGCAAGTCTCCGCCTCTTGCACACACCGTGGTTTGCGCGAGACTACGCGGTGCCAGAGATTGATCCTACCAAACCCACCCCTCGTTTTGAAGACTTGCGCGGCGTCCTTCGCTACGTCCCTCAGTTTCGTCAGCGCGTCTTTGTGATCGCGATTGACGGTGCTTTGATGCATCAGCCAGGATTTGCCAGTCTGCTTCAGGACGTGGCGGTGCTGCAATCTCTCAACATTGAGGTGGTGCTCATCTTTGGTGCTCGGGCGCAATTGCGCTACTTGGCGGGCCTGCGGGGCGTGAAGCTGAGCAGTGATGATGGCATGGGTCGGACGGATGCAGCGACGCTGGAGGTGGCTGTCGATGCGATCACCCGCCAGACCAGTGCGCTGATGGCGGATCTGACGGCACTGGAAATGCCGGTGGCAGTGAGCAATGCTCTAGCAGTTCACCCAGCGGGAGTGATTGATGGCATCGATCTCGAATTCACTGGCCGGATTGAGCGGGTGGACACGGAGACTTTGCAATTACTGCTAAAAGCGGACATCATTCCAGTGCTGCCACCGCTGGGTTACGATGGTCGCGGGCAAACGCTCCGGCTCAACTCCGATGCCGTGGCCGTGGAGGTGGCCATCGCGCTTCGAGCTGCCAAGGTCATCTTTGTCTCTGAGGCTGGTTTGACCGCTGCGGATGGCACGCGTTTGGCCCAGATCTCAGTGGCCGATGCGCGGGACATCTACAAACGCAAGGAAGCTCGGCATGACGTCAATCTGTTGTCGAAACTGCGTTACGCGGCCTTGGCTTGTCAAGAAGGGGTGCCGCGCGTGCACATCGTCGATGGCACCCAAGATGAAGCACTGCTCTCCGAACTCTTCAGCAATGAAGGCGTGGGCACCATGATTCATGCCGATGATTACCAGCAGATCCGCAAAGCGGACAGTGCGGACGTTCCGGCGCTGCTCTCGATGATGCAACAGTCCATGGATGACGCGGCTTTGGTGCCACGCACACGCGAGCAAATGCAGTCCAAAATCAAAGACTTCTATGTGCTCGAGGTGGATGGCAATCCCATCGGTTGTGTGGCGGTGCACAGCTACGATGAGAATGGCGTGATGATCGCTGAACTGGCCTGTCTCTTTGTCAGGCGCAGTCACAAGAACCGGGGACATGGTCAAAAGCTCGTGGCTTTTGCCGAAGACATCGCCCGTCAGCGCGAGTGTGAAGTGCTGGTGGCGCTGAGCACCCAGGCCTTCCGCTTTTTTGAGGAAAAGATGGGCTTCACCGTCGCTGATCCGAGCGCTCTGCCTGCGCCCCGGCGTGAGAAATACAATGAAAGCGGGCGGAACTCCAAGGTGCTGACCAAGTCACTGCGTTAGTGCGATTTGGACACTCGCAGCACATAGTCTTCATTCAGCCGCTTTTCGCGGTGATACTGGCATTGGTAACTGCCGTAGAGGACCACGAGACCGGCGGGTTCTTTGGGAAAGAAAAGACGATGTTGACCTTCGGCATCGAGCCAAGCAATGAAGTCACCACGTCCCTGCGGATCTACCGTGGCGGTGCCTTTGATTCCATCCGGCAGGTGGGCGATGCCGCTGCGCACTTCGATGATGAAGTTATTCCGCACAATGAAGGCAGGCGGCATTTGCCCTTTTCGGTGGATGAAGGGTGTCTGGCCGATCTTCATGGAGTCCCCATGCAGCTTGCCGTAGAGCTCGAGACTGACCATGTGGGCGATGAGCAGGTAACGCCGTGAGTCACGCCAGAGCGGGGGTTTGCGAGCCTCGACCCAGGCGGTGATGATACCGTGACGAAGGGCAAATGCAGAGTCGGGTTGTTTCAGCTTGGGATACCAGGTGTGAGCTTCTTCGATGCATCGCAAACGCATCGATTCACTGTCGATAAAGGTGTCATTGGCATTTCGCAGATCGGGGTCGCCGTAGTGCTTGAAGAAGCGCTGAGTTTCCATCACCCGATTGTAAACATGTGCCGCAGGCGCCGTGATGTCCACAGGGCGGCCGGTATCCTTGGCGATGGGAGCCTGAGGAGGGGCGGTATCCAGTCGTCCCATCTCTTCACGCTCCTTTTCCGCTCCCAAAGCACCTCGTTGTCCGCGATCAAAGGACTTTTGCCGGGCGACTTCACGCGCTCTTCTGGCAGCCTCAAAGGGATCCTCAGGCGGTAACTGCGCCACTGCGATGCTTGGAAGTATGAGGAGCAAAAGCAGCTTCATCACCCCCAGGCTAGCAAACTTTATCCTGAGGCGAAAGTGAGAGTTTAGATGATCTTTTGCAGTGTCTTTTCCGCTTGAATCACGCTGCCATTCCAGGAGGTGACCACGGGATAAACCTGGGCGGTTGTCGCCAAATAGACCTTTTCCGGCACCAACACTTCCGGTGGGCGTTTGTTCAGGAACCCACGCGTGTAAACGGGCTCCACAAAGGGCGCACGGAAGATGAAATCGGTTTCCAAGTCTTCTGCTTTGAGATCCGGGAAGAGCCTCTGCAACGCGCTGAACCAGAAGGCTTTGATTTCGGCTTCTGGCTGAATGAATCGCGGGTCCGTGCGGTGGACGTACTTGGTGAGATAAACGACGTGCCTGCCGCTGCCGCGATCAGGCTCATCGGTGAGTGTGGAAGTCTCGACGACGCCGTCAAAGGGGTAACGTGATTCGGCGGTGGCTAACCAATAATGCTTGGTGAGGGGACGCTTCAAAAACAGCACATGATTGATCACGCCTTGGAAGTCGATGTCTTCGTGCAGGGCTGGGGCCGCTGCCTTGATGGAATCTCCCAGCACCTTTACCAGCGTGGGCCAGGGCAGGGTGATGAGCAGGCGGTCGGCTCGTGTTTCACCTGTGTTGGTTTTGACCACAGGTTGACCCTGTGCATCCAGATCCGCTCGTTCGATCTGTTCATTCAGGCGGAGGGTGACACCGAGTTCCTTCAGGCGTGTGGCAAAGGTGTCGGTGATACGCTTGTAACCGCCCCGGATGTAACCTTTGACCTCTCCTTTGCTTTCACCTTTCTCGCGATTGAAGCGTGTCCAGAACCAAAGGGCGGGCACATCCTGATAGCGGTCGCCAAACTTGGCTTCGAGCATGGGTTGCCAAAACTTGGTAAAGGCGCGTTTGCCAGAGAGTCCCTGAAGCCATTGGGCTGTCGTGATTTCGTCCAGACCCTTGGCCGAACAAACACGGCCCCACGCTCCGGTGATGCCGACTCGAATGCGATCGACAAAGGGCAGGGGTGCGAACTTCAGCAGATCCACCGGGGTGTTGAGTGGATAGATCTGGCCATTGTCCGCATACGCGAATGAGCTGGGGCGCCAGTAGATCTCAGGCGTCAGTCCGAGAGAATCCAAGACACCCAGGAGCGGCCCATCGCTGGGCAGCATGCAGTGATAGAACTTCTCAAAGGTGCGTCCCTCATGCCCAAAGAAGGTGCCCAGACCCCCGAGCTGATCGGAGCCTTCGATGAGGGTGACCGGGTGACCTTGCTCCGCCAGTCGCAGCGCAGAGGTGAGGCCGCTGATGCCGGCACCGAGGACGAGGATAGACGGAAGATTCTTTGAGGAACTCATGGTCACGTTGGGGCACATCACGCTTTGACTTCTGCCGCCGTCATCGGGAGATTGGCGGCCTCAGGCTTTTTTGCGCGATAGCGATTCACGACGAAGAGGTAGCGCTTGAGGGTTTTCCAAATACGCAGCTTGCTCACGCCTGTCTTCAGGTCATAACGCAGGGTGTAGGGGATCTCCGTGGCTTTGGCCCCGATGGCGCGCAGTTTCAAAAGCACCTCGAGCATGCAGACAAAACCGCTTTCCTCGACGAGTTTGGTTTCTCCATACACCATGGCCATGCGTTGAAGCAGGGCACTGTCATAGCAGCGAAAGCCGGTCGAGTAGTCGCGCACATTTTTGAAGGGCACGAGGGTTTTCATCAGCAGAAAGCAGCCGAGGCTGAGTCCCTTGCGGAAGGCAGAGAGACCGACGATGACGCTTCCGGGTTGATAACGCGAGGCGATGACGAGTTGCACCTCACTGCTCTCCAGTTGGCTCACCATGTCCATCACGTAGATTGGGTCATGGGTGTTATCGGCGTCCATCACCACGACGGCGTCAGCCACCTTCATGGCGGCCGTGAGTCCTGTTTGAATGCCCATCCCCAGACCTTTGTTCACCTCATGCTGAATCAGCGTCACTGGCATGGTCTTGGCGGCCTCGAGTGCAATCTCTGAAGTGCGATCTTTCGAACCGTCATCCACAACAATGACTTGGTAGCGGAACGATTGGCTCGTGAGGGTTTCCTGGATGCGCGAGAGGAGCGCAGGGAGGTCCTTTTCTTCATTGAAGGCCGGTAGGACGATGGCCACGGTTTCGATGCGTTTCATGGGCGTTTTGTGCGAGTTAAAGGTTCGGAGTCGCAGCCTGAACAATGGGGGGTGTCGCGGCCTTGCTGCGGGTGGTCTCGACGTTGTTCAAAGATGCGGCGCCTTGACGCAGATCGTGGGCGATTTGTCCCATCGTGGAGGTGCCCCAATGCGCGCGCAGGCTGCTCAGGGTGTGGCGCACGAGTTCGATCTTGCGTTCTGCTGGCACGCGCATCGCAGGAAAAAAGGCCATGTCCGGGACATCCGTTGCATCCAGGAAATCCGTGGGGTGCAGCAGCAGAGAAGGGGATACTTTGGTGAGGCGACAAAGCAGCATGGCCATGTCCCAATAAGCCTTGGCCAGGGGCATGGAATACTGAGCGAGGAAGAGCAGGTAACTCAGATGAATCGGCGTGCGCAGCAGTGGCATCGTGGTCACGGGCAACTCCAGCAAACCGGGCTGGATCTGATAAGGCATCAGCGGGGAGAATGAGCTGGAGAAGTTGCCGTAGAGGCCCTTGCGCTTTGCTTTCTCCTCGGGTGGCAGTTTGGAAGTGAGGAAAAAATAAGCCCTCGCCACAGGTCCCATCACCGTGGGAAACAAACTCGCATCGTAACTGTAGCCGCGCTGGATGAGCAGTGCGCGCACGGCGGGTGAGGTGCTGAATCCTGGGCCGCGAAAGCCTAAAGGATGTTGGCCTGTCGCCCTGGTGATCGCTGCTTCGGCTCGCTCAAACTCGCTCTGCAATTCGTCATTGCTGTAGAGATGCAGCCACGGCTCATGCAGATGACTGTGATTGGCGATTTCGTGACCCGCTTCCACCAGACTGCGCAGGGCCGCGTGGTTCTTTTCCAACGAGGCATCCTTGCCCACCACAAAGACGGTGATGCGCAGACCTGCACGCTTCATCGTGTCGAGAATGCGAGGCGTGACGAGATCCAGATAACTGGGGAAGTCTTGCCATCCATCCAACCCCTGAGTCTTGATGTAGGCCCATTGGTTGTCGAGATCGAGTGAGACGCTGGCGGGGAGGGGAGGCACGTGGGAGCGGTCTTGGGTTTTTAGTGTTCTTGTTTCATCAATCGGGTGATGATGCGGCCAGAGGCCTGGCCATCTCCAAAGACTTTTTCGGCCTGGGCGGCATGCTCAAACCAGGCGGTATCGGCCACGGCTTCACTGAGAAGAGATTCCAGATCGCTGGCGCGTTCACCGACGAGTCGTGCCACCCCGACATCGACACCTTCAGGTCGTTCGGTGTTTTCGCGCAAGACCAGGATTGGTTTTCCGAGTGAGGCGGCTTCTTCCTGAATGCCCCCTGAATCACTGACGATCAGCCAAGCATCCGAGAGCAGGTGCACAAAGTCCGCGTAGCCCATCGGTGTCGTGATGATGATCTGATCACAGCCCCCCAACTCCTGCGCGGCCGCTTCTTTGACGGCTGGATTTGGGTGCACAGGGAAGACCACACACAGATCAGGCCGGGCTTCGGCAAACCGACGCAGCAGCCGCAGATGGGTGCGCATGGTGTCGCCAAAGTTCTCCCGCCGATGCGTGGTCAGCAGCACCACTTTTCGCCCAGCGATCTGTTGTCTCAGCGCCGTGATCTCGGCCCCTGGCTGGGATTTGGCGAGCGTGTGATGCAGGGCATCCACAACGGTGTTGCCAGTGACGAGGATCTGATTTTCGTCGATGCCTTCCGCGAGCAATGCTGTGCGATTTCTCTCAGTGGCAGCAAAGTGCAGCGTGGCCAGTTGCGACACCAGTCGGCGATTCATTTCCTCAGGAAAGGGGCTCAAAGGATTGCCTGATCGAAGGCCAGCCTCAATGTGCCCCACGGGAATCTTCCGGTGAAAAGCTGCCTGGGCTCCACCGAGTGCGGTTGCGGTGTCACCCTGCACCAGCACATAATCCGGTTGCACTTGTTCCAAGACAGGATCGAGTCTTTCGATCACCCGTGAGAGCAATCGATTCAGCGGCTGACCTGCTACCATTGCCTCCAGGTCATGAGCGGGAAAAACACCGAAGAGATCAAACAACGGCGTCAGCAAATCCGCGTGCTGACCACTGTTCACCAGGATCGCCTCGGCTCCCTGCCGGCGTGCCTCTAAGATCAGAGGTGCGACCTTAATCATCTCGGGTCGAGTGCCGAGAACGAAAAGGAGACGTTTGGGAGCGGCGTTGCTTTGCATTCTAGAAATTTTAACATTACTGGCGGATTAGGCAATAATTTCTATAAAACGCACATCAGAAACCTCGCCGTCCTTGCTTTCTTCTGCGCCCTGCCCTTCGGTGCAGATTCATTCTTTTATCAAATCGGAAACATCATGGGTGCACAATGGAAACAAAAGTGGCGGGAACTGGCCGCCGATCAGAAGGGCAAAATCGTCGGCAAGCTGACGCGTGAAATTCAGGTCGCTGCCCGTCTCGGCGGGGCTGACCCGGATTTGAATGCGCGGCTTTTTGCTGCCATCGCTGCGGCCCGCAAGCAGAGCGTCACACGCGACTCCATCGAACGCGCCGTGGCCAAGGGCGCTGGCATCGGTGGTGAGCAGGTCACCTACCAGACGGTCATGTTTGAGGGTTTCGCCCCACATCGCGTGCCGGTCATGGTCGAGTGTCTCACGGATAACAACAACCGCACGTCCTCGGAAGTGCGTCAGCTTTTCAAGGCTGGCAGCATGGGAACTCCGGGCAGTGTCGCCTGGATGTTTGAGCATTGCGGACTCATCGAAGGCCAGCACACGGACAAGAGTCTCGACATCGAAGTCGCTGCTCTCGAGGCTGAGGCAGACAATGTCGAGCCGCTGGATCTCGATGAAGAGGACGCCGCAGGTCACATCGGCGCGCGTTTTTTCTGTGCTGCCACCGCGCTGGACACGGCCACCAAGGCACTCAAAGCCGCAGGCTGGCAGATCACGACTTCAGAGCTGCATTACCATCCGAAAGACTACCCTGAACTCAGCGAGGAACATCGTGAAGATGTCACCAACTTCCTCCAGGGATTGGACGGCCATGCGGATGTTCATCGCGTCTATGCAGCATTAAAGTAACGGTTCTAGGCACCTTCCTGGCGCGGCATCTGCGTCAATCTCAGTTCATCATACCCCTTCATCTCATGCGTTTCCTCCTCATACTCCCCGTGCTTGCTCTCATCGGCTGTGACCGCTCTGCGAACACCGCTTCCAGTCCCGCCGCAGCGCCCACGGGGCTGGCCGTGCATGCCGAAAAGCTCGGTTTTGCGCAGTATCTGCCCCAGAGCACCGAGTTGTTCTTGGGTTCAACGCAATTCAAAGAGCATCAAAAGGCCCTCAAAAGCACGATCTACTGGAAGACGCTGGATCTTTATCTGCAAGACAACAAACCAGCCACCCAGAAAAATGCGGCGCTGAAGTCGTTGGAGACGCTTGAGGTGGAGGATGTCTTCTTGGCGGTGCGCGAGGGGGGGGCAGATAAAATGCGCTGGATCACAGACGCCTCCAAAGCCTACAACGAGTTTACATATTACACACTGATCGCGGGCATGACGGCAGGATTGAAGGATGGCTCCATCGGACCTCAGACCTTGTTCGCGAATGCGGCAGGGAGCCCGGATCTGATCTATCGCCTTTGCCTGCTCATGGAGCGCGCAGAGCTGCCTCCGTTCATCATGGGGTTAAAGACGGCTAAGCCGGAGGTCATTCTTCAGGACATCGACCCTCCTGGCGCTCCCCAGCCCTTCCTCGCTGGATTGAAAAAAGACACCTACACAGCCAATGGGGGCAACTTTACCGTTTACTCCGGTCCAGTAAGCACCTGGCTCACTGAGGCCAAGCGCCAGGAAATGATCGCTAGTTTGGAGAAAAGCATCACGGATAAAGCCCTGATCACCCGCATCAGTGAGGCGCTGAACAAGCTCGCCACGAAACAAGTCTCCCTCACCCTTGGCACCCTTCACGGTTACGCCATTATCGCTCTGGGCAGTTCCCCCGCACCGATCGAGTTCGCCTCTGCACCCTCCGAATCGCTTCTGGCTCGACCTGAGTTTGCCTTCGCTGAGCCCCACGCCACGCGTGATGTCGTCGCCCTCGGTTTCGCAGAATCAGAACTGCTCAATGCCGTGAAAAATGAGGAACCCACCGCGCCCATCTTGCGTGGTGCCGTGCAGGGATTCGCGGGCAATCCGATCTTCGGTCCCATCAGCAAAAAGCTCGCTCCTCAGGTCGATGCCCTCGCGACTTTGGAAAAGAAGGTCTATCAGCAGAACCTGAGCACCGTGGCTGCCATCGGCTGGTGGGACAAAGGCCTGCATCTCGACATCGCTGGTGGCTTGGATAAAACCAAAGTCATCCTCGATCAGCCGTTGAAGTTGAGCAGTCTCGTGGACATGCCCAGCACTTTTGTCACCTCGATTGGGCATTCACCCGCTGGCACGGCGGGCAGAAACTACTTTGAAGGCTGGATGCAGCTGCTCTACACCGCCACGGGAGCTGTCATTCAGACGGGTGTCGGCGGTGATCAGGCCTCAGGCATCTATGCCATGGCAGATCAGGCCATCATTCCCGCATTGGTGAAGTTTTATCAGAGTTCGAAGACTCTCTACCAGCAGGCCCTCGGGTCTGAGACTGCCTTTGTCATGGATCTCGCGGGGCAGGTGCCTCCGTTTCCAGGTGTGATGGTCGATGCCGCAAAACCCTGGTTGCCCCGCCTGGCTGGGGTTCACACGATCACCAACCGCACGCTAATCAGTTCTTCATGGGATCAAATGCAGGCCGCGCTGAGTGAAGGGCTCCAAGCCTCGCCGACTCCTCTGCCGCTGCCAGCTCCCATCAGCTCAGAGAAGAATGGCTTCACCACTTGGTTCTTCCCGCTTCCGCTGGGTGGTAACGACCTTCTCCCGAGTGCCACGCTCAATGACAGCACCTTCATTTTTGGCAGTTCCAAAGACTTTAACGAAGCCATCACGGCGCAGCTTCAACAGACCCGCCCACCGCTGACTGGTGCGCACATGAAGGTTCGTTTCAGCGCCCTGCGCACTTTTATCAAAGCTGCCGGCCAGAGCGGCACTCCAGCACTGTCAGGTGCAGGTCCACAGTCGGCTCTGCCCTGGATCGCACCTTTCCAAGATCTCGGCATCCACTGGCGTCTCGAGTCCGATCAGGTTCGCACCACGCTGGACTGGGAAATCAAAGACACTGTGAAATACGATTGATCCATCATCGGCATGCAGCAGTCGGGGCTTGAGGTGAGAAAAGGGAAATCCACTTTTCTCTCCTCTCTCCGTCTCAGAAAGGAGCAAAATCACTCCCCAGTGATCACGAAACCCTGTCGATCAATATACGGCATTGCTGGTGGATCTTCCTCGCCAGGACTGGTCTTACGAAGGGTATCCAAATCAAAATAATCGCCAATAGCCTCTGGACGGGTTCGAAACGTATCCATGAGTAAGCCCAGGTTTCCGTAAAGTTGGGTAGTGCAGGCCTCACACAGGGCCGTTACCGCATTGGCCCGACTCTCGACTTGGCTTTCAAGCTGTAGCTGTTGATTGCGCAGAGCTCGAGCGCTGGAAAGAAAAACCTCAATGGATTGCTGGACGCTCGACAATATCTCATGTGCGCTCAGTGCTTGTTTGAAGGATTCTAAAGCCTCCAATCGTTGTTCATAACTCCCTTTTGTGAAAGCTTTGCGTCCGTAGGGGAGAAGGCGCCGATACACGATAGAACCCTTCATGAAAACGACTTGAACGCGAGCGTCCCAGAAAGACAACTTTTCGCGCAGTTCTTTGCCCATTTTATGAGTGAAAACTTCGGTGGCACCTTTCCACTGACCTTTGCTCAATAGCCACGCATCATAAGCAGCATTGTATTGTTCAGCCAAGGGTTCTGTGCGGATTCTGAGGACCTCCAAAACATGGGGGAGAGTCTCTTCGGCGGCCGCGTCATTTGAACCAGGAGTGATCTTTGCAAGGTGATCGGCAATGATTTGCTGCATCCGCTTACGGTTGTTGGTTGTGCAAACGGCGAATTGATTCTGAACATATTTCCAGGTGGTGACTGAGGGCATGATTTGTTTTAAGGGGCGTTGTTCGAGAGCTGCTCCAGGTTCATAGGCCTTGAAGGGTTTCTTGGCGGTTAAGGCCAAGTCTCGTTCCCTATTTTTCCAATTTTAGGGTCGGACTTTTCACAAAAAATGTTCTGGCAGGCAAAAAATTATCGCCAGAGGCCACAAACTCTCGGCTTTCGGGACTTCAGATGATCGAAACGGCCAAACGGAGTTTCATCGAAGGTTGATTTGTTCAGTCGC
>JAIXVB010000360.1 GCA_027483245.1 Verrucomicrobiaceae bacterium
GATGAAAGTCAGGGGGCTGTCGGGCTCAGCATCACCGAGCCAGAGAGCAATCGCGATGTGGCTGCCGTCGTTTTGGGTGGACCGGCGCTGGGCATTTCTGCGAGATTAAAAAAGCCGTAGCCTTTGGCACCGGTGCCATCATCCACGATCATGCCCGCGAAGGTGGCCGTGCGACGCAGGGGCCGATTCGGGCTGAGGCTGGTGTCTGTGTCTGTCAGTTCAAAGCCACCCGCGAAACTGCCTGTCGTGCCTGCTATAAAGGTCACACCCGTTCCTGGCGTGACCGTCAAACGAACCTTCCCAGGATTCAAGGTGGGCAGGAGAATCTTGGCCGGACTGCCTTTCTGGATTTCCAGGGCGCTCAAGTTCAGACGAGTTGCAGGATCTGGCGTGCCACCCTCTGCAAACTGCAGTTTGGCATTTCCTACGCCTGCGGTTAGACCCATGGCGATGCCTGGGCTCACAGGGATTACATATTGTCCGCCAATCACGTCCAGAGCCAAGGGACCAAAGCCTTCTTTGTAACTGCGAGTGGCAAGCGTCTGCGATCGCTTCAGCCAGCTCAGACTCGATGTGGCCAATGAGAATGACGTCGTGTCTTGGATTTTAAGCGTGCCGAGCAAAGAGCCCTTATTGGCATAAAGCAGTGAAAAGACCGGCACTTCACCCGCTCCACCCACCACACTCGAAAGGGTGATCGCCGGGCTTCCATCCGATAGTTTGAAAACACCGGTCACCAGACCTTTGGTTGAAACCTTGAAAGCTCCAATGCTGTGACCTCGAGGATTGGCTGGTGAGATCATATCACCCGCACTCAGCTTCATCGCCAAGGTGTAATTGCCTGTGTAAACAGAGGTCACCACGGGCTGTGGACGCAGAATCGGGAAGGTCACCGATACCGCGCCCGAACTCAGTGTCGCGACCGCATACCGACTGTTGGCTTCGACCTCTTGAAAGTCCAAGACCAAGGCCAAGGGTCCACCAACGCGCCGTGGAATCGTTAATGGAATCGTCTTCACCACGTTTGATGTTTGATCAAAGTCCAAGACACCCCGAATCGGGTAGGAGGTCACCCCTAGCTTCAACGTGCCGGTGAAAGCAGCTCCGGTCGTCGTCACCGTGACGCGCAAATGCCCACCGAGATCTCCATTCGGATCGAGTGCCGCCTGGCGTGGGATGGCTCCCTGATAATCCCCCAACCCAGCAAACACAAAAGGCAGCACATTCATGCGATCCTCCACCACGAGTCCAGCACCCGCAGCATTCGTAGCACTCACTTTGACCAGCACGTTGTTCACCACACGCGTGGCACGTCCCGTGATTAAACCCGTCGAAGCATTGCAAACGAGACCTGGGGGCAAGCCTGTCACCGTGAATCGAGTCGGATTGCCCGTGGCCGTCAATTGATGACGATAAAACTGGTTCGCCAAGGCATCTTCCAAGTTCAGAGGAGCCACGACCGGTTTCATGACGACAGACAAAGGCACCGCATTGCTGGTGACTGAAACGGCTCCGTTGGAAACCTTCACCGAATAGGAGCCCACATCCGCACCCGTCACACCAACGAAGTTGAGGGTGCGTTGAGTCGCACCGCCAATCAGAGCGGTCCCACGCATCCATTGATAGGTTAGATTGCTGCCTGTGGCGGTCACACTGAACGCAACCGCAGTTCCTTCATTCGCTATTTTAGCCACGGGCTGCACGGTGATCACCGGCGGTGGCACCACTCTGAGAGACACGACACTGCTCGGCGAAGAACCAAAAGCATTGCTCACCACCACCTGATAATTTCCCGCGTCAGCCAGGGCCGCTGCAGGGATGGACAATGTCGCGGCATTGGTGCCCACATTGGTGGTTCCGCGCTTCCATTGATAGCTCAGTCCCAGCCCCTCAGCGACCACCGTGAACGTGGCCTGCGCACCGGGCACGACGGCCAACGCCACCGGCTGCTCGCGAATGAGTGGACGACCATTGATGATGCCCGGATCAGGGTCATCTCCATTCAGAACACCATCTTCATCTTCATCCACGGCCAGACGCTGACCTGAGCCAGGAAGCACGCCCATAAAGGTGATGGCATCTGCGCCACTCAACGACGCCAACAAAGCGGTGCGAGTCACCGAACCACTTGCCGCTGAGTCATAACGATAAGCATTGCCCGTCCAATGCAACGTGCGTGAGACGCCTCCAATTTTACCCCGCACCACGAGATCACAATCCCAAGCTCCCGAAGCATCCACGACTGTCCGTGATTCCAACAAAGCCAAAGCCGTGGTGACAGCACTGTCATTTCGATTCGCCACCGTCACCGTAACACTGTAGCCCACCGTGGGGGCGGTACCGGTATCAAAAGCACGGATGAAGGCTGTCACATCCGCGAACTCCTGAGGGGTCTCCAAAAGATCCAGTACATAGGGATGCACAATCGGCAACGAAGCGGTTTTCCCCGTTCCATCGTGCAACAAACCGAAGCCGCTGAGCGTCGTGGCCCCGGGACGATTGTCGAAGAAGCTGCGTTGATAGGTCGTGCGCAACGGAGGGTTTTTCACCGGCTGGCTCAGGCCGGCTTCTTGTGGCAGATCAATGTTGTGGTCCGTCCCCTCGGGTGTGACATGACAGACCGCACAGTGGGACTTGTTGTGATTGTTGAAGAGCGCACGCCCCTCAACCGCATTGCCGTCGCCAAGACTCACCGGAGGCGTGCGGTCCAGATTGCGATTCGGATTGGCGTGGTGAACCAGAGACCGAAGATAATCCGCCAGATCATTCATATCCTCCGCATCGATCTCCGTGCCACCCATGAGTTTGTCGAAGGTGCCGTTGAAGCTCTGCAGTGTCCGCCGATCTCCGCGCCAGTGGAAAGGGGCACCGTTCTGCATGCCTCGCAATGTCTGCGTCACCATGGGTCCTTTCATGGGGTGCAGATTCCGCTGCCTCGGAATGAAGATATGAGCACTCGCATCGAAGCCCACCTCTTGCATCATGTCCCCGCCAGGATCGCCCAAATCCCACGCCAGCCCATCACGATCCGCATCCATGTGACAGATGCCACACGACACCGTGCCGTTGCCGGAGAGCCTGGCATCGAACAAGTAACCACGGCCCTCGCGGATGGCTCGTGGCATCGGATCAAAGGTGACCCAAGTCACTTCACTCACCACGGTCGCATTGACCGAATCGATCACCGTGATGGAGTTCGAAAATTTATTCAGGGTATAAAGTCGGCTTCGTGATTCATCCAAGATCAATCCACGTGCCCCGCGCATGGCTGAAGAGTCCTGATTGCTGCCGATGCGAATGTCCACACGAGCTTCAACAGCACCCGTGTTGGCATCCACTCTTGCGATGCGATCCGACGCAAACGCAGACAGCCATACTTTGGCACCGTCACTTGTGAAGACCAAACTCGTGGGTTGTGACAGTGCTGTGGCCTGCGCCGTGGGATTGGGCAGCAAGCTGTAGTCGATGCCTGGATTCAAATCGACCGTCGTTACCAGGGACGGTGAAACAATGGAAAGTCGGCTATACGCAAAATGACCGCGCAGGTTGGGCTCAAAGCGGGTGAGATTGAGCGACTCCGTGTTGGCCACCCAAACTTGATCTGAACTCGGCCGCACCGCGAGATCAAACAAGTTCGTGCCCACACCGCCGGTGTAGCCCACGATGGTTTGAGTGCTGGTATCGATCTCGACGACATCTCGATCGAGCACCGTATGCTGTATGCGCGGGTCATTTGCCGCCACGATCAAAGCCGTGTCAGGCGCTGGAGGCAGCGCGGGATTGGTCGGAGCAGGCTGAGCAGGAGCGATCTCTTTGGGCAGAATGGTGGTGCGATTTCCTGACAGCAGAAAAGCCGCATAGACACGGCTGCCGTCGGCATTTTTTGCCAAGGCGTGAGGGTAGAGCCCACTGAGAGAAATCGTACTGACCAAGGCACGCGTCTGCGCATTAAAAACACGAATCTGATTGTCACGTGCACATGCCACATACGCCATGCCCGCTGCAAAGATGACGTCCGTCGGCTCATCTCCCACTCTCAAGGTGTCAATGACCGTGCCTGTGCTCAAACTGACAATCGAGACCGAATCACCCACCTCATTGACAACCCACACTTCGTCGTTGGTGCGTGCCCTCACGGTCACGGGTTCGAGCCCCACAGGGATCTGCGTTTGTAAAACCGGCGAGGCCCCTGTCAGATCAAAAACTGCGACGCGCGCATTGGCTGAGTCAACGGCGATCAAACGCGTGCCATCTTCCGTCATGGCTAAAGGATGCACCTGACGTCCTTCAAAATGTTGATAGGCAGCCTGTGCCGACACAAGTCCGCCGAGACTCAGCAACAGCAGACAAAAAAACGAACGTGGAATGATCATGGAGTGTTGTGCGTTGGCGTTGGCCAAAAAGGAAAGGTGCGACATGGGTAAAATCAGATCTGAAGCGTGACAAAAGGTCGGTCGAAGTGTCGGCCATCCTCTCGAGAAGAGACGGCGACACGCGCA
>JAIXVB010000093.1 GCA_027483245.1 Verrucomicrobiaceae bacterium
CCAAAGGAAGTCTGGCCATCACGCAACAAGCTGTGGGGATGAATCAGGCCCTGCTGAATCGCCAAGGCATAGATGAAAGGTTTCAACGCAGAACCCGGTGAGCGACGTGCGAGCACACCGTCCACTTGCCCTTGAATGGCCTTGTCCAAAAAGCCGCTCGATCCCACATAGGCCATCACTTCACGCGAAGGCGCATGAACCAATAACGCACACGCATTGGCAATGCCGACCTCACGTTTGCGGGCGATGTAATCCGCCAAAGCCAACTCGACTCGACGCTGCATTCCTGCTTCCACCGAACCCCGCACCGGCACTCCCGAGGACACACGGTCATCAGCCATTCGTTGTTGAAACAAACGCCGCGCCAGATGCGGAGCCTCACGCGGCACGGGTAACAAGTGACGCAGCGTGAACGAGGCATCCAAGGGGTCTGCTTCCAGCTTCCGTTTCAATCGCAAGCGCTCCCACAAACGATGCTGAGCCGCAGCGAGATCCATGTTTTCCAGAGTAGCTCGGGGACGACGACGCGTCGGACTTTGAGGCAAAACCGACAGCGCCACGGCCTCACGCAAACTCAGTTCACACGCTTGTTTTCCACACCATAGCAGACTGGCCGCCCCGATACCCTCAACATTCCCGCCGTAAGGAGCCTGATTCAAATAAGCCTCCAGCATCGCGCTCTTTTCATGATGTCGCTCGATCTGCACAGCTCGAAACATCTGCACCAACTTCCCACACGGTGACCGCGTGTGCAGACGATAACGCAACCGCGCGAGCTGCATCGTGATTGTCGAACCACCGCCACGTGTCGAGCCACCGATCACGCCCCAAGCCGCTCGCAACAGCGACAACGGATTCACGCCTGGGTGATCGTAAAAATGGCGATCTTCTAGCTCCAGTGTCGCCTCGATCAAACTCGGACTGATCTCACTGAGAACGGTCTGCCGACGGTATTTTCCATCCGGCGTCAGCGTCAGATGCAGCAGCAACCCCTTCCGATCCTCCAAACTGCGCGAGAACCGAAATTCAGGTGGATAAAGCTCCGGCTTCGGCAGCAGCAGATAACCGAAACTCAAGGTCAACATGGCCACGCCCAGCCAGCGCAACACACGACTTAGCAGCAGCCTTCGAATGCGATTCATGGCATCACTCCACGGTCACAAGACCGCCACCCGCACGGCCTTTGATGCCACGATCA
This sequence comes from Verrucomicrobiaceae bacterium, assembly GCA_027483245.1. Classification (GTDB taxonomy): domain Bacteria; phylum Verrucomicrobiota; class Verrucomicrobiia; order Verrucomicrobiales; family Verrucomicrobiaceae; genus Prosthecobacter. The sequence continues at coordinate 1,199 of JAIXVB010000093.1, forward strand.
TACATGCTCTCCGCAAAGACAGGCGGAATCGCATAGCTTCCTGCGGCGATCGGTTTGATCCGATAGGCAAAGGTCTTTGTTTCACCTTTGCCGAGTCCGCAAAAAAACACATTCCGATCCTCACGCACATCCACATAGTCCGCACCGGGCAGCGTGCCACGTCCAGGGCGAAGACCATTGGGCTCCACTTCAAAACTGCCCGGCAGCAAATCCAACACCGCGAGATGATCCAAGTCATCAGGCGAGATGTTGCGAACGCGTAACCGCACCAAGGCGCCCTCACCCGTCTTGAGTGTGGTGATCGGTTTGCCTTCGCCATCCAGAATCTCACGGAAGACTTCCAAGCCATCGGCGATTGGATCCACGGGCAGGCTTTGATCGAAGCCCGCTTCGGTCACCTGATAAAACACCCCGAGATCTCCACCCTCTTGGACTCGATCAAAACGCAACATACCCGCCAGGGCACTGAAGGAACCTTGCAAGAGCCCCGTTGTCTCCGGCACAATCAAGAGCGGCGGCCCACCCTGACGCGACAGCTCACTGAGAGACAAACGCATCTGGGATTGTTGGGCGAGCACCGAATATGCTTTCAGAGCGAGGATCGAGGTGGCCGCACTGATCGTGTTGAAGCGTTGGCGTGACAGTGGTTCCGTCACCACCGCCAGATCCTCATAACCAAAAGCTTGGGCGATTTCAGGGAAGTGTTTGCACACCACCGCAAAGCCCTCGGCTTGGCTCACCTGAGGGTCCAAATAATACCAACCGCGCCAAGCTCCCACGGCCCGTGACTTGCGCACACTTTTCCAATAACCATCGATCAATGTCTCCGCTTCATTCTTCTGCTGAAGCATCGCATACGTTCCCGCGAGGTAAGCCGACACCAGATGGGTCCGCCAACTTTCCTGATGTTTCTGGCGCAAATGATCCCGCAAATTGAGCACCTGGGTGGAGGTATTTTCGCCATTTCGAGTCAGCAAATAAATGGCCGCTGCCTGAACACCCGCTTCATCCAGTCCATCCACCGACAGGCGTGCGATCTCCCGCATCCTCTGACGCGCGCCCTCCAGCAAGGCGGAAGGGACCGCATGACCCGCTTCCTTGGCCTCGGTGAGAAAACGCGTCACATAAACTGACAGATAATCCGCGCCTGAAGTGGCCTCGGAATCCCAATAACCAAATCCACCTTTCGAGTTCTGACGACTGCGCAGCAACTGAAAGGCCGTATCAAGCTGACGCGCAGACTCGGCAGCATCGAAACCAAAATCTGCTTCCTTGGCTAACAACAAACGTGCAATGGCGCGACTTGTGATTTGCTCGGAACAGCCATACGGATACTGCTGCAAGTAAGCCTCCAAACCACGCGCTAGACTGAGGGGCAGTGCGGAGGCCGTGGCGTTCAACTTGCGATGCTGCGGGAACATCTCACGAGTCACCTTCACCTCATACGCGGCCTCCCGGAACCAGCCGCTCTGCACATTCGTCAGATACGGCGAAGCAGGTCGCACACTCAAGGTCGCACGGCGCAGCACGACCTGCCCAGCAGCCTCCGCTTTGAAGGTGATCTCCGCACTGCCCAACTCTCCTTTGACCCGCAATCGAAAATGCACCGTGTCCTCTTTGCCGGTTGCCAAACTCAACTCGGGCAGCGGTGATTCGAGGATCTCCAGATGCGGGGTCACCTGAGCCGTCAGTGCGATCGGAGCCTGCGCCTCCGCACCCTCCAGGTTGTTCGCCACGGTGAGAGAGGCCGTGAATTCATCCCCAGGCGCAGCGAAGAAGGGCACGTTCGGCGTGAGCACCATCGGACCACGCACCAGACTGCTTGTGTCCGCACGGCCTACCCCTTCTGCGGCGACCGCTACGGCCATGATGTTGAGCTTGCCCGCAAAGTAATCTGGCACGGTGTAAGTCACCTCTCTGCGTTCAGGCCCGGCTTCGATCAGTCCTGACCAAAACACCACCGGCGGTTCACGACGACGTTTGAAAGGATTCATGTTCATTCGCAAAGGCTTGTCTGCATCACCGCCAAAAGCTTTGTGTTGAGCGATGAACGAAAACTCCGGCAAAATGAGGTCCATGAGCTGTTCACTCTGCACTTCGAGTGCTCGTTTGCGGTTCAGGTGACTCAGCGGATCTGGCAGTTTGTAATCCGTGATTTGGTGAATGCCCGCATCCACTGCATAGATCGCGATTCGGCAGGGCTTGCCCGTTTGATAACCAATCTTCAAGACATCTCCAGGCTTGACCAGGGCTGGTGCATCCAATTTCACATCAAAACGCCTCTTGTCGGGATTGGCTACAAAATGAGAAACCGCATAACTCAGCGGTGAAGTGAAGATCTCCGGTGAATCAAGCGCGCGAACAAACGATGCGTTCAAGTAGGCGGATCCCTCCAATTCAGCAGGCACGAGCAATCGCTGCACACTCGTGGGCGTGCCCGCTTTAAACCACTGCCATCCCAACACTCGATCCCGTTCAATCGTCAAGAGACCTGCTCCCGTGAAGGCCGCACTCAGACTGGCCTCCAAGGATTCACCACTGTTCCAAAGAGGCCGTGCAAGCTTAAGGCCCAACTCAGTGTCCCGCTCGAGACTGCGCTCAGCATCGCCTTTGCCCACGACCGTGAAGGGCGTGGCGCACACCACCTGATTTTCAGCGTCTCGAAGCTCCAATCGGAAATCACCCGCCAGATTCGTCGGCAGGGTATAACTGGCTCCTGCGACAGGCAGATCAAAGCGCGCCTCGGTGAGCAGTGACTCGCGCTGAGTGGAAACATAAGCATAACTGCCGCTCTCCTGCTTGGTTAACACCGAGACATAACGAATCTGCATCAGTCGCGCGGTCAATGCAGGGGGTGCCAGCGGCTTCACATCGGGACCGAGGGCGAGGAAACGCACGGTCGCCACCGTGTCTTTGCCGAGATACTCCAGCCGTGCTTCGGGCTTGTAACCCACGACATACGGCAGTGAAGCCACCAAAAAGTTTCGGCCATTGCGCACACTGCGTCCTCCATCGGCTTCGAAAGCTTCAACCCATAAGCTGGCCTGAAAACAACTCCGGTCAAAACGCTCCAAACCAAGATCGAACAGGGCTTCGCCCGCTTCATCAGTCGTCTGTTCGCCAAGATCAATCTTCTGTCCTGGCTCAAGGGTCTCTTCATTGAAAAGGTTGGTGCGGGGCAATCGATTGTGGAAAATGAAGTCAGGGAAGGCCTCGAAAGCAAACTCACCGGGCAGCAGTTCCAGTCGCGCTTTCACCCGCCGTTTCTCAGCCGGAAAGCCGAACAAGGATTGCAATGAAACCTGAGCGCTGATATCTCGCGGTTGCAGCCAACCTGCGGCCGAATCTCCGGTCAGCGCGACCTCCAGCTTCATGCGGTCAGGTTGAAAGTCCTCCACGCGAAAAACCGTCTGCCCAAGGCGCACCCGCTCTTCACCCCCGTCCCGCACCAGATACAAACGGGCCGTGCAACGCCCGGTGGGATCGGCTTCATCGGTCGCTGTTTTCACGCTGATGAATCCGTCTTCACCCAAGAGAACTTTTTGGGTGTCGATCACCTCATCCTTGGCATTGCGCACCTCCATCTCCAGCGGTAGCCCAGCCAGCCCTGAAGCCCAATCACGTCGTTTCACCACAGCTGCGATATGCACCTCATCCCCCGGACGATAGACCCCACGCTCGGTGAAAAGGAAAGCTTCCAGCGCCTCTTTCTCAGACGCTAAAACTCCCCCGATATCGAAGCGTGAAAAGTCCATCAACCGATCGGGACGCTCAAAGGGCAGGAACGATAAATCACTGCCCAGCGAAGCCACAATGGCCACAGGGCGTTTCTCACGCTGAAAGTCCTCCACATTCGGCAGCAACACATGGCCATCTGCGGTAGTTTGTTGCAGCAGATACTCGCCATTTTTGGCCAGAACCGTGATCGTTGCGCCATTCACCGGATCGCCTGTCTGGATGCTTTGCACAAAGACATCGCGAGAGCCATCGGCATTCCGTTTCACCATGAGACCGAGATCCGTGACCAGCACAAAACGCCTTTCGTTGGCGTCTTCCACCGCCTGCCAATCTTCCTCGGTCGCATCCCCTTCGAGGCGTTTCTTTGACTCAGCGACAGGCTCCACGCCTTCTGCGGTCAGGAAAAACAAACCGCGTGATGAATCCGGATCGGAAGCATCTTGGGTCTGCAGCGCACTGGCAAAGTCGAGGGTCGAATAACAAGCCTGATGCTCGTTTTTCATCGCCACGGGCTGCACGCGGCGCAGAAAGTGAGCAAAGTTGCTTTCATCAAAACTCTCACCCATGACGAAATAAGGACTGGCGAAATCACCCTCCGTCATCACCACCAGATGATTCACCTGTCGTGCGGGCACACGGGCCATCGTCACACGCAGATGCGGCACCCCACGCGATTTCACCGAGAGTTTGCGCTCACCGTTCAGTGCCAAAATGCCCCCTTTGCCCAGCACCTGGACTTCTTTGGGAAACTCCGGCACTCGCTCGAAGATGCGGAACTCAGCCCCTAAACGGAAGCCGCCGAATGCCTCCACGCCTTTGTGAATGCGCACGAATAAGCGCCCTGATTTTTCAGCTAAAAACTTGAAGCCATGGCGTGTCGCGGCGGGCTGATCTTCGCCCAGCTCCACTTCCACAGGCTTGAGAGTCACGGGAGTAAACTGGCGCAGCAAGGCTTCGTTCACATCATTCACCCCGGGGATGACCGAGTGGCCCAGTGGATCACGAATCGTGAAATCCAGTGGCTCCAACCAAACCGCCAGCTTCTGCTGAAGCGCCGCCGTGGTCACATAACCTTCCGTATTCACAAACAGAAACTGCTCAGGCTCACCCTCTTCGGTTTTGACGATCTCAGTGCTGGCACTGGTGATGTGGAAACCGCTTTCTATATCGGGCACACGCACCTTCGCGACGACATCGTCGGATAACGCTTGACCGCCCACCGGCGTGGTTAGGCCACGACGCAAGGTGACCTTCACATGATCTTCTTTCTCAGGCACCTGAATACGCGTGGTTCGCACCCAGTACTCACGCTGATGTTTTCCCTCGACGAGGCTGTAGAGCACGTCGGGTTTTTGGCCTTTCCACTCAAAGATCTTGGAGCCCCCTAGAATCTCTAGCGTAATGTTTTGCTGCACTTGCTCTTTGGCCAAGGGATGGCTGGAGCGGTAACCGATGACCACGTTTTGCATCGTGGGATCGCGCGGATCGATTTGAAATTCGGCTTCCGTTAGGGTGATGGCCAACGCAGCCGTTCGGCCTTTCCAGCTCTTTTGTTTCAGCACGACTTGCTCAGCCACGGGTGGCGCGGTCACGGTGTATTCCACGCCAGCGGGCCAATCTTTGGCAGGTGAAAAAACCAAAACGCGATCTGTTTTCCAGGTCCATTCACCTTCATGAGTGGGAGATAAAACGACGCCGTCCGCCTTTTTGCCGACTGCCTCCAACTTCGCGACCGATCCATCAAACTCCAGTGTGATGGGCAGTGGCTGTGGTTTGTCTTTCACCACGGGAGTGATGCCTGGCATCAAAAGCTTTCCCTGAAGATGACGGATCTCCGTGAATGCACGTTGCTGCGGCTGATGGGCGCGCTGCCAATCCAACACGGACGGCAGGGCCGCACATAGCAAGCCACTGAACAGGACCAATCCAGCATACGCCCCAGGATGACTGCGCAGGTGATCATCCGCCGAGCGCGCCAACTTCGGCATCCACTCCGGCGGGTGATATTGAAATTCACCAACCAAAAGACGCAGCCAACGCACCATCCAAGAACCGGATTTGGGGGTCATAAGAAAAGTCAGATCTGGGCCGAGAATAACCGACCTGCTTTGTCATGCGTGGGAAACTTTAATTCAGCTCACTAATTTTTCGTGACCTCAAACCCTGCGGCAAAATTCTGCCGATCTCATCGAAAAGAAGTCACATCGGGCGAAGCGATGCCACCTCAGCGGTGAGGCGAGCTTTCGCCCAGATCAATGCCAAAAAGGGCCGACAAGTCTGCCCCAGCCAGCTCGCTCTCAGCGCCGAGATCCGCCAGGGTGGACTCGCGTGCCTTGGAAAGCAGCTCCGCCTGATCCACACCACGCAGGGTGAAGAGCAGCTCTGGCCGTGAATCGAGCAAAACGCCCACTCCGTAAAGCACGGCAGAGACGTGTTTGCACATGTCTGCGTAATCCGGGCAGGAACAATCAAACCGAATCTCTCGAGGCGCAGGAAAAAGGCCGCGAGTTGGGCTGGTGAGCAATTGCATCAAACCATCGCCCAATTTTCCCGCGAGCAAATCGAG
>JAIXVB010000008.1 GCA_027483245.1 Verrucomicrobiaceae bacterium
CACTCTGCTCTGGGATACCTCACCCCGAACCAATTCGAAACCCAACAGTTCGAAAACCAAACTCAAAACCAATCCTTAAATTAAGGGACTCTTTGGTCCAATAATCCGTTGCACCTCATCGTTACGACTCTTTGCATTCGGGATCGAGAGTCGTCGCCCCGCTTGATCCTCTTGCGTTCGGTTGTCGTCTAGTTGGGGTTTAGGACTGGCTCCAACATGGAACATACTCTGCACTTTAGTGTCCGGCTGATTCCAGGGTCCCCGATCTACCAGCTTCATCCCTGCATTGCCGAGAAGCGCGGTGACCCTCTCCTCGCTTTCCCAGTTGTAGTTCACTTCCCCGCCTGCAAGCCAAATTACATAACGTCCAGGTGTGTCACGGCGATCTTCACCAATCCGATTTGCGGTGTAGGCGATCATCTTTGCCATCGTCACTTGATCAACCGGGCCACTTCCTCCGAGTATTTCAAAACGATCTTCAAACTTGCCCTGTGAAGTCGAATTTGCGGCTTCAACGTCAACCATTTTAACGACTTGTTTCATCGTCAACGCATTGATGTCTCCACCGCTGGCAAGGTATTTTGTGATAACCATTCGCAGTCCCCTTGTCGCAACAGCGGCAGGAGTGCTAACGGTGGTTCCAAATGCTGTTAATGTCAGCAAAATGAGTGAGAATGTAATTAGGAATGTTTTCATGGTTCTTGCCAGCGCTGGAGTTGGCTCGCGGCACGTTGCAGACCGATCACTTCCGCTTCTTCACCAGCAACCAAAGCAGACCAGTTGCCGCCATGGTCAGCACGGCAATCACTGACCAAGGCGCTGATGCGGTCGGTTCATCGCTTGATGTCGATGCGGGCTTTGTTAGTGGTGCCTTGTTTAGTGTTGGCTCTTGGATCGGTGACGCTGAGTTTGTGCTTTTACTGAAATCGAGAGATGGAGACGGAGGTAACGAGGGGTTTATTCTGGTGGTATCCTGTCCTTTGCCTGCGGCACCGGAGCCATGAAGCTTCAAAAGTCTCTCAAACTCATCTTTGGCCGAAACGAGGCTCACCGCTTCACGGAGCTTGGCAATTTTCGCTGCGTCGTTAGTAGCCAAGACGGCTTCAACGATTCTCTGGTAGTCTGCTGGCTCCGCAACCTTAGTTACACTCGAGATCAAGAGCCCGGCAATGCCGCCACGCCCGATGATCGCTATTTCGTTCCAGTCTTTTGGCGCTCCGGTTGGCAAACTCGTCGTTGTGATCCTCTGCAGCATCACACCCACAAATTCAGATTTCACTGGATGGGACTCAATGGCTTCGAGTAATCCACTCAAAGCGGTGAAACGCTCAAACGACGGAAACCCATCGGATAGGAGCATAGCGTTTTCAGCCATCTTCCAAACTTCACTAGGTGCCATTCGACTTATCGGCTTATTTGAAACTGAATTTGAGGGCGGAGAGTTAGCCAGTTCGACTTTTAGAAGCCGCTCGAGTTCACGATAAGCCTGATTCCCCGGCTGTGGGATTACAGATTGAGGTCTCGCAGACTGTGCAAATAATAGACACATCGCGACCACCAGCAGTGAAGCATTGCAGTTGTTCATGGCCTTTTTATTTGGTTAAAACTTTCGCCTCGGAGAGCTTCCCTTGGAATTTTAACTCATTCCAGTCTTGGAATATCCACGATGCAGCAACCTTGCCACTGGTCTGCTTCTTTGCTGCAAGAGCCTTTGCCGCAATAGAATCAGTGAACTTCGATTTCCTTGTGACGTCGAATGTATCATTTTCCCATTTGAAGCGTGCGCCACTAAAGCCAGCCAGCCCCGCAGGGCTAAAGTTGTTGTGAAAGTCCAACATTTCATCGTAGCCCTTCCCTCGCGCAGCCGCGATGCCGTTTTGGATGTCGGCGAGTGTGACTGACGCTGCTTTGGACGCTTGAGCAGCAATTGAGGTAGTCGATGAAGTTTTTTCCAGTAACACGAAATCACCCAGTTCTAATTTTGGGTCGAGTAGCTTCTCACTGCCATCTGGCAAGCCGTCGAGCCTTCCGCTTTTGAGCGAGATTTCCGCACCAATGATCTTGTCATTCTTCAGAACGACCTGGGGGTTAACAGCAGTGACTTTGCTGACTGTGACTTTGAGTGGATCGGCCCAAGGTTTGTATGCCGGAATTGCGCTATTATCTCCCGACTTAAACGAAACCGCACTCGCATAGCCAAGTTGGTCGCTTTGATCATTTGCCTTTTTGAACGCATCCTTCTCGGTCTGAGTTGGCGCTCGCCCTGGATAGACTGCCGCAAAATAGGCATCCATCACGCCGGTGAATCCGGTCATGTTGAACTTTGTATTTGGCTTCGGATCGGTGCGCCCATCCCAGGGGCGTCTGCCAAATTCACGAGTATCTACATTAATGTAATAGTTACCCTCAAATTCGACCTCCACGCCATCAATGATCGTGAGATCTTCTTCGATGGTGGACTTGCCGCCGCCGGGCATGACCAGCTCGATCTCAACCTTTGATTTGTTTTCTCCTGAGCTGGCTAATGTTCCCCAAATCTTTACCACTTTGGGTATTCCTGGCGTGATGCTCACGCTGTTCTGCTCGAACTTGAGGCTACCGTCGCTTCCCTTCATTTTTAGATTAGCGGTGACGGCACCAGTTGCAGAACCACTCGGAAGGTTGATCACCAGTTCCGATGCCAAGTCATTGTCGGTGCCATTCGAGACAACTGCAAAGTCATCTTCCTGTGTTGGATTTCCGATTGAACCACTGCTCGCAGCAGCGGCTGATGCTGCGCCAAGTGAAGTAAGTAGAATTGGCGGCGTGCTTTCTGGCTGTCTGATGTCTATCTCAACCGGGAGGAAGAAAATCTGCTCAAACACACCGCCTTGGGTCGGCATCTGAGGTTTGGAAGCAATGTAGAGCGTGTTACTGCGTTTATCCAATCTCTGTCTCAGCGTCTGATCCTGTGGCAGTTCAATCTGTGCAAGGGTCTCATTGGCGGGGATTCGAAAGAGAACTTTGTCGAGATATTCGGGCGTAGGATTCGTCTGTGTTGATGTCCGGAAAAAGAACAGCGTGACCACCCGCTCTGTATCCGCAGGACTCTTCGCAATGATTCTCACGGCTGTCCTTTTCAACCAAAGATTCCCAGTGCTACTTGACTGCATGTAGGACTCCCCCCGCCAAGCAAAGGGAAAGCCATGCCCCACATACAACGGCCCCAAAACATCCCCCACATGATCTGGATCCGTAATGTCAGGTCCATAAGTGCGATGGTTCAGATTGTTGTCGATCATGTTCATCAGCTCAAGATGCGCCGAGCTTGGATTAAACCCTTCCCCATTTTCGATGAAACGCGAATCGCCTTCCGTAAAGTCCTCATTAAAATACGATCCGTCATAACCGCCTTGATCACCATCAATCATGCCTTGGCCAGACCATGTCTGTACAATGAAGGGTGAATCAGAGCCATTGCTACCAGGGTCTGGTTTTGAGGAAGCTGCCATTGGGTTGGTTTGGCGATGTCTTTCCTCGCGGTCACTGTAGCCATCGGAATCGGAGTCGCTGGTCAGCGGATTGCTGCCCAAAGCGATTTCCACCTCATCATTGAGACCATCATCATCCGTGTCAGCATTGAGCGGATCAGTTCCATGAAGGACGAGTTCTTCATGGTTGGTTAAACCATCCCCATCAGGATCCCCGGCACTGCCATGGTCGCCACTTGCGTCCAGCGGGTTGAGTCCAAAGCTGATTTCCCAACCATCAGGCAAGCCATCGGCATCTGTATCGGAGTTCAGGGG
>JAIXVB010000588.1 GCA_027483245.1 Verrucomicrobiaceae bacterium
TCGCAGATGCATCGCACCGAGGTTTCACAGCCCGCCATTTTTGCCATGCAGATGGGTTTGGCAGCACTTTGGCAATCCTGGGGTATTCAGCCTGCGGCGGTGGTCGGACACAGTGTGGGGGAAGTGGCGGCGGCTTGTGTGGCGGGCATACTCACGCTCAAACAAGCGGCGAAGATCATCGTTTATCGGGGTCATTACATGAGCGAATGCGCGCCCTCGGGCGGCACGATGTTAGCCGTCGGCATGAGCCCGGAGGAAGCCGCCATCACGATCGCGAAACATGATCGCAGTGTCAGCATTGCTGCTTTCAATGGCCCGCGTTCCTTGACGCTCTCCGGCATGAAGACCTCGCTCGAAGTCATCGCTGCCGATTTGGAATCGCAGGGCATCTTTGCCCGTTTTCTGAAAGTGGAGCATCCCTTCCACCATGCGTTGATGCAACCTGCTGCGGACGCTTTGCGATCCGCGTTAGAAGACCTTTCACCGCAACCCGCCAGCCTCCCATTTTTCAGCACCGTCACAGGCACTGAGCTGGCAGGTGAGCTTTGTTATGCTGGTCATTGGGCACGCGGCGTGCGCCAGCCGGTGCAGTTCGCTGCGGCCATCGCGGCGGTGGCGGAAACCAAAGTGGATGTGTGGCTGGAGATCGGTGCGCATCCGGCGCTGGTTCGTTCCATCCAGGAATGCCTAACTGAGTCGGGAACCAAGTCTGTCGTGCTGGCTTCGGTGCGTCGTGAGCGCGAGCATGAATCGCTGTTGGAAACCGCCATGGATCTGCATCTCGCGGCTGAAGTGTTGGACTTCAAAGCGCTGACGCCTTCCCGTCGCCATCTGAATCTGCCTGCGTATTCCTGGGATAAAAGTCGCTGGTGGAATGAGTCGGCGGACATGCGCGAGGGGCGTCTGGCTCCAGGCGGTCGTGGACTTCTTGATGTTCGGTTGGCCCGCGCCACACCGACCTGGATCACCCGCCTGGACAATCGTCACATGGCTTTTCTGAAGGATCACCGCGTTGAGAATCTCATCATCTTTCCGGCAGCAGGGTTTGTCGAAATGGTGCTCGAGGCAGGCGTGCAGCTGTTTGAGGGCAAAGCCTTCGTCATTGAGGACTTTGAAATTCGCAAACCCCTCATCCTCCCAGATCCACCGTCGGGACTCCTGTTGGAGATCACCTATGATCTCAATGAGCGCACCTTCTCGATTCAAAGTCGTTTCGAAAATGGTGCTTCATGGTCCACGCATGTCGTCGGCTCCATGCGCGGAGAACGCACGGAATCCTCATTCGCCACGTCAGCCTGGGAGACCTCCAACTTGCCAATGGTCGGGCTCGATACTTTCTATGGTCACATGGCCGACATGGGCCTGCGTTATGGTGAAGAGTTTCGCCCCATTCGCGAACTCTCCGCAGGTGGTGGCAAGTCCTCCGGTCGTGTTTCATTGGGCCAAACGATTGCCGCCCGTGCTGCCGAGTATCCTCTGCATCCGGTGCTTTTTGATGGCGCTTTGCAGATCTTCTCGGCTGGAGCTGCCACCATTGAAGGCCGCACCGCAGGGCTTCGTTTGCCGGTTCGGTTTGCGCGCATCTTGTTCCTCCGCTCACCGGGGGCCGCCAGCCAGGTGAGCGCCAGCGTGAAGCAGGCAAACGATGAGTTTGTCGAAGGTAACATCGACTTGTTTGATGACACCGGCAGGCCTTGTGTGCGCATTGATGGCTTTCGTGCGATCAGTGTGGAGGGAGCCAAACGCACCGGCAAGACAGGGAAGGGGCGTGATGTCACATACCATGTGGCCTGGGAGAAACGTCCCATTCGTGCCCGTGAGGCATCGCCAAAACCGGTGGCTTTGAGCCGACTCCATGAAGTGGCACAAAGCGCACTCGATGAAGTGCTTGACATGCGCGGTCGCGACAATCTCGATGCTGCCAGTGCTGCGGGCGATGAACTGACCGCGGCACAGGTCGCGAGTGGTCTGCGGGCCATGGGCGCAGAGGGTCGCTTCAGCGCGAAGTCACTGCGAGTGGCTGATTCGATGCAGCGCTCGTTTGTGCAACTCATGGACAACTTGGTGAAGCAAAAGCTGCTGACTCAAGAAGGCAACGAGTATGCGGCCACTGCTGCTTTCTTGAAAGCCGCTGACTCTGCCTTGGCCTTGTTGAGCGCGAGCCTTGGCAAGTATCCTGGTCATTTGCCAGAGGCCCTGCTGTGCGGTGCTACCTGTGCTGAACTTGGCGAGATCATGCGAGGTGAAAAGGAGGCCGTGCAAGTCTTGTTCACCAGCGGTGGTGCGGATTTGCTCGATCAATTTTATGGCGATGGTCTCGTCACCAGCCCTTGGCTCGCCGCCATCGGCAGTGCGGTGGCCGAGGCTGCGCTTCAGCTCCCCGAGGGGCGTGGACTGCGCATTCTGGAGATCGGCGCAGGCACGGGTGGTCTTGCCTCACAGGTGCTGCCGCTCATTGAGCGCGGCCTTCACTCGTATGTGTTTAGCGATGTGTCCGCAGCTTTCTTTCCGGCGGCTCGTCAAAAGCTGGCGGCTTATCCTGAAGTCGAGTTCCAGACCTTTGATCTCGAAAAAACCGGTAGTGAGCAAGAATTCGATCTCGGGTCCTTTGACATCATTCTCGGCACCAATGTGATCCATGCCGTCAGTGATGTGAAGGTCGCCCTTGGCCATCTCCATGAGTTGCTCGTCCCCGGTGGGAGTTTGTTGTTTGTCGATGTCGCCACGCCGCATTTGTGGCTGAACGCGGTCTTTGGATTGACCAGCGGTTGGTGGCGTTTCACCGATCTTGACCTGCGTCCGAATCATCCTCTGCTGGAGCGTGAACAATGGCAGAGCGTGCTTGTCGCGTCTGGTTTCACAGAGACCGCCTCCCTGTCAGGTCTGATCCGCTCACAAGGTGGAGAGAGTCTCATCGGTCTCATGGCGCGCAAGCCCTGGACCGAGCCGAAGCTGGCAGAACAGGTGATGCAAGGAAGCCCTGTTGAGAAATCGTGGCTCGTCTTTGCAGACTCATCGGACATGGGAGACATGATCACCACTCAGCTCCGTGCCAGTGGTGTCCGCTGTCGTGTCGCTCATCGCGGAGATGCCTTTGATTCGCCCAAGTTAGACGCCTATACCCTGCGTGCTGAAGTGCCTGAAGACTGGCGCAAACTGCTGCTGGCTTGTGAAGAGGATGCGCCTGACCGATTCGTCTTCCTGTGGAGTCTGGATGAGTTTGATCCACAGTTGCCGATGCTTGGTTGCGATGCCTTGTTCCATCTGACTCAGGCACTCGAGATTGTTCGGCCGGGTGCCAAGCTGCGCATCGACTTCGTCAGTCGTGAGGCTCAGCCCGTGGGGCACAATCAGGTCGTCACCGTTGCTCAAGGGCCAGCCCTTGGCCTCATGCGTGTCATCGCCAATGAGCACAGCAACTACACCTGTCGCAGCATTGATTTACCCGTGGCACCGTCGGAGTCACTCATTCCTTTGATTTGGAATGAGCTGCTCGAAGAAGATGCCGAACGTGAAGTCGCCTTCCGTGGTGAAGCGCGTTATGTGAGACGCATCAATCGTGGGCTAGAATCTCGCGAACAGGTCCTGGAGAGCAACGTGCCTCTGCGCCTGGAATCTCGTGAGCGGGGTCTGCTGGATGCATTGCGCCTGGTTCCTTTTGCACTGCCTCCCTGTGGTGCAAGTGAGGTGGTGATCGATGTGAAGGCAGCCGGCATGAACTTCCGCGATGTGCTCAAAGCGCTGGCCCTGTATCCCGCTGAAACCGCCGATGCGCGCATCTTTGGCGATGAAGTTGCAGGTGTGGTGAAAGCGGTCGGTGCAGGCGTGACTCACGTGAAGGTTGGAGATCGTGTCTTTGGTCTTGCTGTGTTCGGTCTCGCCACCGACTCGATGGCCCGAGCTGGCGATGTCCGCATCATTCCAAAGGGCTTATCCTTTGAAGAAGCCGCGACTCTGCCGGTGGTCTTCATGACCTCTTGGCATGCGCTGAAAACGGTGGCGCAACTGCAGCCGGGCGAGCGTGTGCTGGTTCATGCAGGTGCCGGTGGCGTGGGCATGGCTGCGATTCAAATCGCCCATCATCTCGGCGCTGAAGTCATTGCCAGTGCTGGCAGTGCGGCCAAGCGCTCGCTGCTGACGGTTCTCGGTGTGAAGCACGTCATTGATTCACGCCGTGCTGATTTTGCCGAAGTCGTGATGGAACTCACCGATGGCCAAGGCGTGGATGTGGTGCTGAACGCACTCGCTGCCGAAGCCATCCCGATGGGGCTCTCTTGCCTCGCTCAGTTCGGGCGTTTCATCGAGATCGGTAAACGCGACATTTATCAAAACAGTCGCATCCCACTCTGGCCCTTGCGGAAGAATGCCTCGTTCCATGTCGTCGCGATGGATGCGATCTTCAGTGGCGATGAAAAGCGCACGAGTCAGATCTTGGAATCGATCACGCAGTTGGTTGAAAAACA
>JAIXVB010000571.1 GCA_027483245.1 Verrucomicrobiaceae bacterium
ACGTGACCTACGATGCCAATGGCGTGCCGACGATCAGCCAGACGGCGGACAACAATCGTGCGGTGAACAATTACCCGCAGTCAGGCCCGAATCGCCGTCGCGAGTGGTGGACGATGGTACTGCAGAGCAAAGACCAAGTGCGCCAACGCATGGCACTGGCCCTGAGCGAGATTTTGGTCATTTCAGAAGCGGATCAAACGATCATGGATCGCCACTACGGCTGCGCCAACTTCTGGGATATGCTGGCCACGGGGGCTTTTGGCAAATACCGCACGCTGCTGGAACAGGTGACCTACAGCCCCATGATGGGCATTTACCTCTCTCACATGGCCAATCGCGCCACCTATGATGCGGGTGGTGGGCTGATCGTGAGCCCAGATGAAAACTACGCGCGTGAGATCATGCAGCTCTTCACCATCGGTCTCGTGTTGCGCCACCCGGATGGCAGTCTGGTCTTGGATAGCTCTGGCCTGCCGATCCCGACCTATGACCAGACGGACATCACGGAACTGGCGCGTGTGATGACAGGTTGGTCCCATGGGGCACGCAATGCCATCTCCTGGGTTTCGCAGTGGAATGGCACCACCCTGACCTGGAATCACCAGTCGGCTCAACGCGTCGGCAGCAATGTTCTCTACAATGGCAACTCGGCGAACAATCAGTGGTTTGGCCGGGATGATGGGCATCTCTTTTTCCCCACGCCATGGGTGATGCCGATGAAGCTGATCGGCCGCATCAACACGACGGTGTATCACGATTTTAACACCTACGTGCATCCAAATGATGGCGTCATCGCCGGTGTGTCGAAACGTCTGCTGGCCGGCAAACATGGTCAATATGACATCCCCATGCGTGCCGGTTTGCCGTTGCCGACGGGATACAACAACGATGTGACCTATCACAACCTCGCCGCGCAGGACGTTACCGAGGCTCACAACTCTCTGGCAGGGGATCCCAATGCGAGCACTTATGGCAATGGCACACAGAATGCCCCTGGGCACACGAACACGCCGATCAATATCTCGCGCTGGCTGATTCAGCGGTTGGTGACTTCCAATCCCTCCAACGGCTACATCTATCGAGTGCAAGAAGCGTATCGCAGTTCGAATGGCAATCTCGGTGAAGTGATGAAGGCCATCTTGCTGGACTATGAAGCACGCTCCTTGCAGTTGGCGGACAGCTCCATTTCTCATGGCAAGGTGAAGGAACCGCTCGTGGCCTTTGCCTCCATGTTGCGTGGACTGCGGGCTTTCTCCGGCGCACCAATGTCGATCCTGAAAGACAGTCAGCCGCCTTTCAGTGCCTCGGACACGCCGATGGCGACTGCCTATTCAGCCACTGAGTATGGGAAGTTTTCCACCCACAATATCAATCCACCGTCACTGCCTGCGGGTTGGGCCCAGGGGCCGTTTCGTTTTCGCTTCAATGATCTGACGGGCAACATCGGCCAATCACCGCAGCGTGCACCGAGTGTCTTCAATTGGTTCCTGCCGGACTATGTCAAACCGGGGGCGATGTCTGAAGCGGGTCTGTTTGCGCCTGAGTTGCAGATCTCCACGGAGTCCAATGACGTGGCGAAGGTGAACTTTTTCTACAACTACACCTGGTCCAATCCGGTGGGTTCGACCACGCAACCTGGCTCTGACAGTTCCATCTCGGACTTCGTCATCAGCAACAACAGCGCGACCGGCGCGGCCTTCTTCAGTGTCGATGGACAGGTCTCCAGCACACTTACCTTTAACAGCAGCAACTGGAACACGGCGCAGACGGTGACGATCACGGCGGTGAACAACTCAAGCCTGGGGAACGTAAGCAATGGACTGCTGCGATTCAACGTCAGCGGAGCGGGCACGGGTTACGATGGCATCGTTCAACCGCCTGAGGTCATCACGATCCAGGACGATGAAAAACCGAATGAGGCGATCTTGGTGGTAGGCACGGGTTTCAACACCTGGGTCCAAGAAGGTGGCAAGACGGACACGGTGAATGTGCGCCTTTCTGCCCCCCCACCTGCGGGAGTGAATGTCACGGTGAATGCGGCGGCAAACGGCACGCAGGTCACCTCAAGTCCTGCCTCGCGCACCTTTAACTCTACGAACTGGAACACGAATCAAACATTCACGATCACGGCGGTGAATGATGCCACCAGTGAGGCTCCCGGCACGGCGAATGACACGCTGTCCTTCACCAGCGTCAGCACTGCGGCGAACTTCAATGGCAAGACAGCGACACACCCCGTGGGTGTAGTGGACGACAATGATGGGGCCAGTAGCTATGACGTGGTCATCGTTGAAACCAATGGCAATCACGAAGTCGCCGAGACCAGCGGCACGGCTGTTTCCGCAGGTTCAGTGGACAGTTACACGATTGCCCTTACCAAACAGCCATCGAGCGGCACGGTGACGGTCAACATCATCCCTGCGAATGCCAGCATTGCGGTGAATACCACTGTCGGCGGAACCACGTTCACTACGGGCACGACTTCACGCAGCTTCACGTCAGCCAACTGGAGCACCCCACAAGAGGTACGCATTCGCGGCAATGATGACACCACTGCGGAGGCGAGCTACCCGGCCAATCCGCTTCATTCGGGTTTCATCAATCACACCATCAATGCAAACGCCGGTGGCTATGTCACGACCCAGCCTATCCAACCAGTGGGCGTGACGATTGCGGACAATGATGAGCGTATCATCATGGCTCACAGCGGCAGTGAAACACGAGTCTCTGAAGATGGTTCGGTGACGGATACATTCACGGTGCGGTTGCGCACTGCACCGACGGCCAATGTCACGGTCTCGTTTGGATCAAATTCCGTGAGCTGTGATCCACCGTTCCTCACCTTTACTCCAGCAAACTTCAGCGTGAATCAGACTGTGACGGTGCGTGCCAATGATGACAGTGAGAAACAAGGTCTGCGTTCCGGCTGGACGGAGAATGTCATTCCGGTCAATGCCACGGCAACCGCGAGCTTTGCCAACGGTGGTATCACCAGCTTTACGATGACCAATGTCGGCGCTGGTTACACCTCGCCGCCGCGTGTTTCATTCAGCAATGGTGGAGGCTCGGGAGCCAATGCCTATGCGCTGGTTTCCGCTCAGGGCACCATCACGGGGATCCAAGTGGTGAGCGCTGGCACGGGTTACACGTCCACGCCAACCATCACGATCGATCCGCCGCCATTCGGTGGTGGCATGGTGATCGCGACCGCGACCTCTGAAAATTCAGTGGATGGCAACTACAACAACTACTGGAGCTACACCCACACGACTCTGAGGGTCTCCATTTTGGATAATGATCTCACAGGGCTGCTGATCACCGAAAGCAGTGGCAGTACGGAAGTGGGAGAAAGCGGTGTGACGGACAGTTATACCTTGGCTTTGTCCTCGCAGCCCCAAGCGAATGTGACGGTCAACATCAACCCCATCGTGAGCACGGCAGTGCCGCCCGTGGGGCAGATCACCACGGATGTTTCAAGCGTTACCTTCACGCCTGCGAACTGGAATAGCCCCCAAACGATCACCGTAACGGGCGTCAATGACACCACGGTGGAGGGAGATATTTCGACGCTGATTTATCACACCCTTCAGAGCACCGACAAAGCTTATGGCGGGCTGCAAACAACACCGGTCACGGTCATGGTGGTGGACAATGACAATCTGCCTCTGACGATCACTCACTTGGACGGTTACACAGCTGTGGCTGAGGGGGGACCCGCCTTCTCAACGAGTGTGACCAATGGTTGGATCCATCTCGGTGATCGCTTCAACGTGCGTCTGCCGGTGGCCCCGAGTGCAAATGTGAATGTGACGCTTGTCTCTGACAACAGCCAGATCACGGTCTCCCCAAGCACGCTGACCTTTACCAGCGCCAATGGCACGACTGATCAGAGCGTGACCGTCACCGCTGTCGATGATTTGGTGGCCGAGGCGACGCCGCACAACACAGCCATTCGATTCCAACTTTCGAGCACGGATGTGCGCTACAACAACCCGCCTGTTGAGACGCTCATGATTCCCATCCACGACAACGACACAGCGGGATTCATCATCGGCGAGACCGACTCAGGCACCTCCATCACGTTGCCGTATGGTGGCTCGACACGACCGACGGAGGGCAGCACGGATAGCTTCCTCGTGATGCTGAATCGACCTCCGACCAGCAATGTGGTGCTCAGTGTGACCTCGGCAAATACGGCGGATCTGACGGTCTCACCGGCGACTTTGACTTTCACCCCAGCCAATTGGAACACACGTCAAACAGTCACGGTGACGGCTGTGAATGATCAAGTGATCGAGGGGCGAGAGCTGAGTGGTGTCACGCTTTCTGTGGTGGATGCATCCTCAGATGACACCTTTGATCCTGCACCGGATCAGACGTTGCCCATCTGGATCTTCAACAACCAGCGTCGCAATGAAGGCCTCGTCATCGTGAGCACTGGCAACAGCAACTTTGTCGCTGAAGGGGGTAAGACTGACACAGTGCAGTTTTATCTCAGCAATCGGCCCGATGCGCCCGTGCCTGTCAGCATTGATTCGAGCACGCAGCTTGGTTTTGATAAGACCAATTTTATCTTCACACCGCAGAATTGGAACGTGCCCCAAACTGTCACGGTCACCGCCGTAGATGACACGAGTGTGGAATACAATCATTCCGCCAACATTCAGTTCCGTTGCAATTCGACGGCGGGCGGTGGGCTATTGCTGCCGGGCGATGCGCGCTGGACCTTTGTGAATCCGACCAGCGGGGTTAACATTGTGGATAATGATAGTGCGGGGCTGATCATTGATGAATCCGCAGGAGATACACGCACAACGGAAGGAGGGGCAGGCGGTAGCAACGTGGACACTTACTCGGTGCGTCTCTCAAAAGCACCGAATGGTAACGTGGTCGTCACGCCAGTCAGTGCCAACACAACGCTTGGACAGATTGTTTCTCCAAGCACTCTAACTTTCACTCCCGCCAACTGGGACCAACCCCAACTGGTCACGGTGACGGTGGTCAATGATACCACGGTGGAAACCTACTCCACGTCGATCTTGAATCAGGCCAACATTCACACCTACAACATCAGTCATGTCATCACGTCCGCTTCCACGGATACAGGACGTCACGAGATTAGCCTTAGCAATGGCGTGACCACGAATGGCAGTCGGATCGTGAATTGCACAAGCACGGCTGGGTTGCTCCCAGGCATGAGCATCACCGGGCCGGGCATGCCGACCAACGCGACGATTTCCAGTGTCGATAATGTCAACATCTTCACCATCAGTGCCAATGCGACTGCTTCAGGCAGTGGGCTCTCATTCAATGCCTTTGCCACCGGTTACAGCATCGCCTTGACCAGTGCAGTCACGACAAATGCGAGCCGCACGGTGACCTGTGCCAGCACGGCGAATCTACGCGCAGGCATGCTCATCACAGGAACCGGGATTCCCGCAGGTGCCACGGTTTCTTCGGTGGACAATGCCACCGCGTTGACGATTAGCGCCAACGCGACAGCGACGGGCAGTGGCCTGACCTTGACCGCCTTTGTGACGAGTCAGACGGTGACGAATTTCATCACGGATGACGACATCCGCATCATTACCCGTTACACAGGTCTGGACACTCGCGTCCATGAGGGCGGTGGTGTCAGTGACACCTACGAGATGGTTCTGCGCAATGCTCCGACATCCAGTGTAACGGTGAATCTGACGGTGCCAAGCGGTCAGGGGATTGTGGCGAGTCCGACCAGCCTTGTCTTCACGCCGAGCGATTGGAGCACACCGAAGATCGTCACGGTTTCAGGCGTGGACAACGCGGTGAATGATCGTTTTCGCACCGTTGACATCACCCATGCTTCCACCAGCAGCGACAGTGCTTTCAATACACAGACAGTGCCTGCGATCCGCGTGCAGACGGTGGCTTTGGACGCGCCGCAGATTGTTGTTTATGAGTCCAGCAGCACCACCGTTTTGACCGAAGGTGGCCAGACGGATGATTATTACATCGGCCTCAGCCATCCCCCAACTGCGGATGTCACCGTCACGCTCAGCACCGACTCCCAGCAAGAGATCATCAGTGGCTCGAACGTGCTGACCTTCACTCCAGCAGACTGGACGATCAAACGTGTGATCCTCCGGGCGGTGGATGATTTGATCCCTGAGAACACGCCGCATGTGGGGTGGGTCACCCATGTGGCTGCGAGTTCTGACTTGCGTTACCAAGGCATCACACTGGCGGGTGTGCCGACCTTCATCACCGACAATGATTACCCAGCTGTGCGTGTGATTCCAAGTGGGGGAAGCACGCTGCTGACGGAAGGCGGAGCGACAGACACGTATCAAGTGCGCCTCACTCGCGTGCCGAGCAGTGATGTGACACTGGCCATCAATGCAGGGTCTCAGGCCACGGTCGTGTCACCCGGAGCCACCCTGACCTTTACCAATTCGAACTGGAACCTTCCTCAGACGGTCACGCTGGCCGCGACCAATGATGACACGGTGGAGGGTGCGCACAGTGCCACCATCACTCATGGGGCCACCAGTGCTGATCCGATCTACAATGGCATTGGTGTGCCAAGTGTCACGGCGAGTATCACGGACAATGATGGACCGCAGCTCGTGGTCACGCACAGTGGCGGCAATACCACGGTGACTGAAGGCAATAGCACGGACACCTTCACCATCCGGCTGAATCAAGCGCCCACGGGTAGCAACAGCGTGACGGTGACGCTTGTGCCGCCGCTTTACATCATCCCCACGCCGCCCTACGCCAAGCAGTTCGGGTATTACACCAGTGATCTCAGTGCCTCGAATCAGAATCGTGAACGGGTGGTCATGGACTTTGCTGAAGCCATCCAACTCTACCGTGATGAATTCTACAACACTCTAGAAACCGTGTATGGCAGTGGCAATATCCCTGCCAACCCAATTGACACCGATCTCCAAAATGCGCACTGGGCGGCGTGCAAGGCGTTGGTGAATAAAATGGATCTGTGGTGGACGGGCGGCAGTCTCAAAGGTCGTTATCCAACACTGATCGAGCCCAATCAGGCGCTGCCCGATCCTCTGCCTGCGGCCAATCCGCGGCAGGTCATCGTGGAGTGCCTTTATTACCTGAACGGTGGCAACAACAACCTCAGCACCACGAGATATGAGCCTGAGATCGTCTTCAATCCAAAAGCGCCGCCGAACACGACCTTTGCCAATGAAGTGCGCGACCGAGCTCGCTGGGCTGCTTATCTCATGAGCACCGTCATGCCGGCCTTTGTTAGCCATTAAGAATCTCCAGTCAGCTCTCCCTTTTCACTCCTCCAGGCCATGAACATCTTCCTGAAAAAGACCGAAGACCGCAGCAAGCCGAATCGTCGTGACTTTCTCATCCGCTCCACCTGTGCGTCCCTGGGGATCACCAGTGTGGTGAACACCATTGCCCAGCTCAAGCTCGTCGGCTCAGCCGCTGCGCAGGGAGCCAGTGGAGACTACAAAGCCCTCATTTGTTTTTTCCATCACGGTGGGAATGACGCCAACAACTTGCTCATCCCATCGGAGTCATCCAATGCACGCACGCATTATCAAAATGGTCGTGGTGTGCTGAGCGTCGCGGATTCGGCCTTTGATTTCACCCCGACAGGTTCACAGGCCTACTTTGGCACCACGGGACAGGTGACCTCGCGTCTCACACCGCAAAATGCCGGGGCCTATAATCCGGTGGGTGTGAGTGGTGACTACACGCAGAACAAGATGGCGCTGCATCCGCTCGCCTATCCTTTGGCCAACATGTTCGAGACCGGTGACTTGGCCTTCGTGGCCAATGTGGGAACTCTGGTCGGCACGCAAAACGTGACGCGTGCGAACTTCAACACCCTGCCGCTCTCCGCCAAACCGCCGCAGTTATTTTCGCATTCGGATCAACAGGTGCAGTGGCAGTCCTCTTTGCCCGATCAGCCGTTTACGCGGGGTTGGGGCGGCAAGCTGGCTGATCTGTTGGCTCCGCAGCATGGTCCAGGTGATCTATCGCTTTCCGTTTCGTTGGCCGGCGTGAATAGCTTTCAAGTGGCGAACACGGAGCCTGCTTACTTCATGAACTCCGCAGGTGCTGTCAGCCCGCTCAGTGGTTTCGGCACCAACTACACGGATGCCCTGCGCAGCACTTCTCTTCAGCCTGTTTACAATGATCCGGCCAGCCTGCCGGGTGGGAAGTACAATCCACTGGCAGCGCTGTCTGCTGGGGCGGATCCCTTGCTGGGAACCAACTACCGCCACACCACGGCGGGTTGGCGTCTGCGCGCGATCGAGCAGATCATGGCGATGCAACACGCGAGCCTTTTCGACAATGAATACCTGGACAGCGGCACCAATGCCCGTGTGACGGAAGGTCTGGTGGGCACCGCTCTCTCAGCGACCGCGAACGGCACGGGTTCAACTTTGGACGCTCATTTCACCAACTGGTTTCCCACAGGCCTCTTCAATCCGCAGGTGCCTGACATCGCCAATCAGCTCAAAGTCGTGGCGCGGATGATCGCGGGGCGTTCAGCACTCTCGAACACACGGCAGATTTTCTTTGTGCAACTCGGTGGGCATGACACCCACACTTCCCAAACGCAGGGCAACAACACACAGGGCCATCAAGGGCTGATCAATCAAGCCGCACGCGCGATTCGTGCCTTCAAGGATTCCCTCGATTCGCTGGGCATGTGGGACAATGTGATGATGTTTTCGGCTTCGGATTTCAATCGCACTTTCACGCCGAATAAAAACGATGCCACGGGTGGTTCGGATCACGGTTGGGGTGGGCACAGCTGGGTTGCGGGTGGTGCGGTCAAAGGTCGCAACATCTACGGTCGTTTTCCGGATCTCACGATCAATGGCGGCATTGATTGCACGGGCAATCGTGGTCGCTGGATTCCCAGCACGTCCACCGACCAGTTCTACGCACCGATTGCCAAGTGGTTTGGTTGCAGTGATTCGCAGATAAGTCAGATCCTGCCAAACTTCACCCGATTCCAGCCCGATTTAAATCCCATCACATTGGCGAATCGAAATCTCGACTTCATCAATTTCGGCGTTTAAAACGCACGCATGCTTCTGCCCAAGCGTCCGGCGACTTACATCCTCACGCTGCTGCTCATCGTTTTCATGGTGATCGTCGGTTGGATGTTTCACGCCCTGACGTCTCCCGAGATCAAACAGGCCGTCGAAAAGAAAAAGAAACCCGAGACGGGGGTTGGGCGTGAGCCGACACCCGCGCCGCCGCGAATGGAGCTGCGCCCGGTGGCTCCTGTGGTCATTGATCCAGTGCATCAGGAGAAAGCGGATCGCCTGAATTCCCCGGATACCACGCCTCAGCAGGATCTGCAGATTGTTGAAGAGTTCATCCAGCTCTACGGTCGAGCCTTCGGAGGTAACCCGATCGGAGAGAATGCCGACATCACCGCAGCTCTCACAGGCAATGCGGGCCAGAAAGGGCGGGTTTTCCCACCGATCCATCGCACCATTCAAAATGGCCAGCTCATCGATCGCTGGAGCACGCCCTACTGGTTTCATCCGAATTCGAGCAGTCAGATGGAGATACGCTCCGCCGGGCCTGACAAGCAGCTTTTCACACCCGACGATGTCGTTTTAAACCCGAGCCCCGCAGGCCTCGGAGCGACACCGTAAGTGACAGCTCCTTGAGAGGCCTCCCCAGTGGTCTAACAAATCATTTCAAAGCTTGACCCCAAGAGTCGAATCTTGGTAGGCTGGCGTTATTGCATCGGCACGGTTTAACCACTCACCGCATTTCCGACCCCTCATGCGCTCCCGTCTGTTTCTTATTTTCTCTTGGCTTTGTCTTTCCTCCGCTCCGGTGTGGGCGATCAGTGATCAATACTCCACTGGGCCGGGTGAAGGCCTGCCTGATCAGATCGATGATCTTTGGCAAGCGATCTACAATGGCTGGGGACTGGCCCCTGGGGGTGATGAAGACAATGACGGATGCACCAATCTCATCGAGTCCATCGCAGGCAGTGATCCGCGCAACTCCGGCGACTGTCTCATGGTGGGAAACATGGTCATTGGTGGCAGCAATATTCTCCTGCATTTCGATGCCAAGGTTGGCAAAGAGTATCAGGTCTGGGAATCAGCCTCACCAGGGGGTGCCGCACCGGGAGAGGAAGGTTCGGCTTGGACTCCTGTGAGCGGTGCTAGCAAGCTCGCAACGGCGGAGGGGGCAGACTTGATCAGCTTTGCTAAGCCCGCGGACAACCATCGGTTTTATCGACTGGAATCCAAGGATCACGACACGGACAACGATGGCGTCTCCGATTGGGCAGAAGAGAAATTAGGAAGTGATCTTCATCTCGCCTCAAGCCCGAACAATGCCTCCAACGGCGTGGCCAGTGATCTCGAGACCCTGCGTTCACTCATGAGCCTCAAAGTCATGCCTGGAACGGTCGAAGCGTTTGAAAAGGAAGGAACGCCTGCCACCCTTCGCCTCCAGCGCAATTATGGGGAGATGCCATTGACGGTGACGCTCACGGGGGAACCCGGTGATACCCTGCCGACCAAAGGAAAGGCTGATTCAACGGATTTTGTGTTTCGAAACATGGGCGGTGCGATGACCAACACAGTGACCTTGCCGGCGGGTCAGGGGTTGGGCACACCGTATGAAGTGGCACGTGTTTCAGCGGTCCATGACGAAGCGCTGGAAGTCCCTGAATCGCTGAAAGTGGTGCTCGCTTTGCCCGGTGCCCCTGAGGGTCTTGCAGGGCCCGAGGCAACCGTGACGCTGAAAGATGCGAACCCGGAAGACAACTCCAATCGCACGCTCTACGTCGCCTTCTTGGGGCGTGAGGCGGGCATCGTGTCCACGGCGAGTGGTTATGCCACGGCACTGGTCAATGGTGACAACACAAGTGCGAGCATCAGCATCGTCTTCAACAATCTGAGTTCGGATCAAAACACCGCCTACATTCGCATGGGCACAGATCTGGAAGTGCAAGTGCTGCCCTTGGGCCAAGTCTCGGGGGCCAGTTGGAATATCCGAGCCGCCCAAACGGCATTGACGGATCAAGCCATGCTGGATGCCCTGAAAGATGGTCGTCTCTATGTGGCGATCACGACCGCCAACTATCCCGAGAAAGAAATTTTCGGGTTCTTCAACAAGACCACCGGCTCAGAAAGTTTTGACGATACCAACGACGATTTGGTCGAGCCGACCCTTGGCAGTTCATTGTGGGAGACTCCTGAGGGCGAAGCGCTGGAGCGTGACATTTGGCGTTTTCTCAGCCAGTCCACGTTTGGGGGCACGACCGCGCTTTACAATGAAGTGCGTGCTGAGGTGGACGCCGCGCTTGTCGGAGGCGGCACTTATCTTCAGGGCTTGAGCAATTGGCTGGACAAGCAGATGAATGCTTCACTGACCCCGACGATTAACTATCGCAATCTGGTCATGGCCTCGGACACGGAAGAGTTCATGCTGCGGGGTAACAAACCGATCACTTACAACAGCGATCCTCAGATCAATGGGGGAACCTATGGAGTGACGTTTGTGAATGGCATGCCGGTCGCGAACACTTCGATCAATACCAATGCCCCGGGTGACAATTACCCGCGTGATGCTCCCAATCGCCGCCGTGAATGGTGGACGATGGTCTTGCAGAGCAAGGATCAAGTTCGCCAGCGTGTGACGCAGGCCCTGCATGAAATCTGCGTGGTCTCTGAGCGTGATGCCACGCTGCTGACCTATGGTTACGGCTTGGCCAATTACTGGGACATGCTGGCTCAGGGTGCCTTTGGGAAATACCGCACGCTGTTGGAGCAGGTGACGCTGAATCCGATGATGGGGGTCTATCTCACCAGCATCTCCAACCGCGCCGCTTATGATGCGGGCAGTGGTCTCATCATCAGTCCTGACGAAAACTATGCGCGTGAGATCATGCAGCTTTTTTCGATTGGTCTGGTGCTTCGGCATCCGGATGGATCGTTGCAGTTGAGTCATGAAGGTCTGCCCATCGCCACCTATGACAACAATGACATCACAGAGTTGGCGCGTGTCTTCACGGGCTTTTCCCATGGTGCCCGGCATGGCAATGCGACCGCGCAAGTGAGCGGTGGTTATGGGGCGGTTTCGAATTCCAATCAGCGCATCTCAGGCACGGTTTACAACAACGGCACGGCAAACAACACATGGTTTGGCCGCGACAATGGGCATCTTTATTGGCAGGCCCCATGGACCACTCCGATGAAGGTGATCGGTCGAATTGGATCGACCGTTTATCACGACTTCAATACCTATGCTTACCTGGACACCACACAGGTTCCGCCTGTGCAAGTGCAGGTTCCGGGTGTGTCCAAGCGTCTGTTAGCAGGCAAGCATGGCCAGCTGGAAATCCCTGTCTGGAGTCCCTCAGGGCAATCTGATGCAGCCGTTCATGCAAAGGCCGCTGAAGAGGTCAGTCGCGCTCATGATTGCTTGGCTGGATTGGCCAATGCTTCGAGTTATGGCGACGGTAGCCAAGGCAATCCTGGACACACCAACACGCCAGTGAACATCTCACGTTGGTTGATTCAGCGGTTGGTCACTTCCAACCCGAGCGCCGGTTACATTTATCGAGTTCAGAAAGTGTATCGCCAGACCAACGGCACACTGGGACCGGTCATCAAAGCCATCTTGCTGGACTATGAAGCGCGATCGCTTCAACTCGCTGACAGCTCCATCTCTCATGGTAAGGTCAAGGAACCGCTGCTGCACTTTGCCAACATCCTGCGTCAGTTCCGCGCCTATTCAGGGGCTTCCGTGAATGTGCTGCGTGACATGACGCCTGCGCTCTCAGATACCGATGGACCGATGACTGGAGGTTACTCGGCGGGTGAGGTGTCCAAGTTCAGCACCGACAATGTGAATCCGCCTTCGAAGCCCACGGGTTGGGACGACGGGCCCTTCCGTTTTCGTTTGGACAGTTTGCGCAGTTCTTTGGGACAATCGCCCCAGGATGCGCCGAGCGTGTTCAACTGGTTCTATCCAGATTTTGTGGTGCCGGGCCGGATGGCTCAGGCGGGTTTGTTTGCGCCGGAACTTCAGATTTCCACGGAAGCTGCGGAAGTCTCGAAAGTGAACCTGCTCTACAGCTACACCTGGATGTCTCTGCCACCAACGAATCCTGCGGGAGTGGGAGTGGCGAACTTTATCCTCAATAACGGCATGGCAACACCTGCGGTGCGATTTTCGACCAATGGCGGAAGCTCATTCCTCAATTGGCCCGCCTCCATCGTGCTGAATGAATCCAACTGGAACACCGGGGTGACGATCACCATGGCTGGGGTGAATAACCGACAGTTCAGTGAAATGGCAGGAAGCACCGTGCGCTACAGCGTCAGTGGTTCCGCGCCTGGTTATGCGGGGGTTGCCGTGGCACCGACACCCCTGACGGTGGTGGAAAACGAAGGGGTGAATCAGCAGCTCGTCATCACTCAAACGGGTGGCAACACTTGGGTGCGTGAGGGCGGCAGCATCACCGATGCTTTCAGTGTCATGCTGAGCAGTCCGCCGATGACCGGCAGCACGGTCGATGTCACTTTGGCGGTGATGAATGGTGAGGTGACGCTGTCCAGCCCAGCGCTGAGCTTCAACGCCAGCAACTGGAGCACGCCTCAAACCGTCAACGTGACTGCGGTGGATGATAGCGATCCTGAAGATGCCGGCACGGGCAATGACCTGATCGTTCTGAATACGACAAGCACGGCTGCCAGTTGGCATGCCTTGCCCGTGGCTCCACTGCCGATCCAAGTGATGGACAATGACGACAGTTTTGGGGTGATTGTGACGCAAAGTGGCGGCACGACGGATGTCGGTGAAACCAACAACACTTCTGGGGC
>JAIXVB010000022.1 GCA_027483245.1 Verrucomicrobiaceae bacterium
AAGGCCGGTTCTTACACCTTGAGCTTTTCCGCCACCAATGCGGCGGGAGCGAGTGTGGTGACGACTCATGCCGTGGTCGTTCAGCCACTGACGACCCAGCTCACAGGTGCCTTTGCGGGGCTGATCGAGCGTGAATCGGCTCTGACGGACTCCTTGGGTGGGTCGGTGGCTTTGAGCATTGTGCCGAGCACGGGGAGTTTCACGGGCAGTCTTGTCTTGGGAGGCACGCGCCATGCACTGTCAGGTAAACTCGACTCCACCGCAGCGACTGGGCCTGGAGCCGCAGTGACGATTTTACGGCCCAAGAAAGCTTCTCTTCAGGTATCATTTCAAATCGATCCTCAGCATGGAATGGTCAGCGGACAGGTGACGGATGGAGTGGCCACGCTGACATGGACTGCTGAACGCAATCCCTGGACGATCACGAATGCAGCGATGGCTTTTGCGGCGCGTTACAATCTGTCGCTGATGCCTGGGACGCAGTGGATGGGCAGCACTTCTCATCCTCAGGGAAGCGGCTTTCTCTCCACGGTGGTCAGCAAGCAGGGAACGATGACTTTGGCGGGTAAGCTGGCGGATGGAACGGCCATAACTCAGTCCGCCTTTGTGGCCGCGAATGGGCGAGTGCCGATCTTTGCCAACTTGTTGACGAACATGGCGTCCCTCGTGGGATGGATCGAGGTCCGAGCCACGCCTGAGCCTGGACAAATTCCAGTGGTCGGGCCGCTGAGCTGGATGCGCAAAGCCAAGGCATTGGCACCGCCGCGCAACTATGGTTCTGGTTTCTCGGCGATGACCGTGATGGTGGAAGGTGGACGTTACACGCCGACCACCAAGGGGGTTTTGGCTTTGGCCTTTCCGTTGGGCCCAGAGAATGCGTCCATGGCCTTTGCAGGAGGAGGACTGACGGAGACGGAGGTGACCTTGCTGAACAAGGTCTTCACTTTGAAGACGGTGACTTCCGCCAGTCCGGCGCAAGTGTGCGTCTTTCCCAAAGCGGGTTCGCTCGATAATCCGGCAAGCCTCAGTCTCACCGTGAATGGTGCGACGGGGGCCTTCAGTGCGAAGTTCACCCTGAAAGATGCCAACGTTGCGGCTCCGAGCCGTCCCATCACACGGCTGGTCACGGCTGAAGGTGTGCTGCTGCAAGACCTGCAACAAGGCCGTGGCTTTTTCCTGCTGCCGCAATTGCCAAACGTGACGACCTCGCTGCTCCGTTCGGGCGCTGCGTTCATCCAAGCCCCTTCGACCGGCCAGTGATCTGAGGCCTCTTTCCTGTCTTTTGCATGTTGTGATTTTCGATGAAACCCCCGACTCCATTTTTTTCTGACCACGCTCCCCGTGAAGGCGATCTCAATCCCTGTGTGCGGCGACTTTTCGATGATTCTCCGGTTGAGAGGCTGCGGTCTTCGGCTGTTGCCGTGACGGAGTTCACCTCATTTCAAGACCTGAAGATCGATGCCCAAACCGCCATCGCTCTCTTCAAGCTGGCCCTCATTGAGGAGAATCATTCGGAATCTTTGGACCAACTCAAACAGGTGTCGATCGCAGCTGTCGTGGAAGCTCGAACGCCCGGCTCCTGTGCGCTGCACCTCCCGAGTCACCCTTGCTGAAGTGGCCTCTTACAATCGTTGACGTGGAACCCCTAACTCACCGTGCTGGATCATCTTTTACCCTCTGACGCTATGAACACTGAGCCCCTCTCACGACCTTTGATGGCTGCGCCGACTCATCCGAGCACGCAGGCCTTTTCCTCGAACCTTGATTCGTCATGGAGACCTCAGGATTTGATCAAGGCCCAAGAATTGTCCCAGCGGCTGTGCCTTGCGGAGGGCACGGTTTATCAGTTGGCACGCAGCGGCAGGATCCCTTCGATCCGCATTGGCGGGCGCCTGCGCTTCGATTGGAATGAAGTGCGCTCTCGGTGCGAGCTTTTGGAGATCGACCCAGCCAATCCAAACAAGCAACTCCGTCTGAAATCAACTCGCAGCTACCGCAAACGCTCAAGTCTGTCTGTCCCAGGCACGGCGCATCTTCCTCCGCCAGCTTTTGCCGAGTCTGGGGTTGAGAAGACGAAAGATAGGCATGCCTCGACCCAAGAGGAGCGGTCCAAGCTGAAGCCTGGACGTAAATCGAGCCGTTACGCAGCGCTGTCTCCAACGAACCTCAGTCACTCTGAAATCACCGCAGCGCTTCAGCTTTGTGCTGGGCTGAACTTGATTCCGCACGTGATTTCTGGGGATGATTTGTTTCATCGTTTGCCTTGCCCAACCGGGGTGCACCTGATCTTTGTCACGCCGGAGCATTTGCAGGAGGGAGGGGATTCAGCGACCCTGGAAGAACTCATGGAACTTGCTCTCGATCGTGAGGGGGGGATTCTGGCGGTGCTGATTCGCGACACTGCAAACTTGCGGTTTCTGGACCAATTGCCAGCGGGCATGCCGGTGATGCTGTGTCCCATGGATTCTTTGGAAAACACGCATCGAGCTCTCTCGACGGCTTTGATGAAACTGCCGAGCAACCTTCATGGCTCAAATCCCATCAAACCGCAGTATGCCAGACAATATGCCGAGCGGTGAAGGGTTGCCAGTTTCTGGTTTCCAGGCTCAGAGCTTCGGACGCAGTTTTCCTGAGATCCAAGCGGTGAGGGCACGGTGATGAGGCATCGTGCGTCCTTCAGGTGAAGTTCTGTCAAGGGGCGAAAGAAAACAGGGAGAACGTGCTTTCTGTTCATGGGCCGACGGCTTCAGCGCTGGGTCAGGATTTCTAACTTCGGACTTCCCTTGGTCGGGCGCTGTGTGTTAGCTGCCCCATCATCATGAGAGGTCGTTTTTGTCACTGCATTTTTGCTGTTCTTGGGCTCCTGGCTTATCCCGTCCAGGCGGCTCCCCAGCCTGAGATCATTTCACCCCAGGTGAAGGCCGCTGTGGAGCGTGGGATCGCGTGGTTGCTGAAGCAGCAGGCTCCGGCGGGATTTTTCTCCGAGCAGAAATCCGACAAAAAAGTCACGAAGGGGGATGTGCCCAGCCACAGTGCCGCGATGACGTCTCTGGCGATCATGGGTTTGGCCTCCGTGGGCCATCTGCCGGGCAATGCGACCCCTGAGGGTGAGGCCGCAGCGCGTGCGTTGAAGTTTGTCGTGCAGCACGTGGAGGCGGATGAAAATGGCTATCTCGGGCGCAGTGATCGCAGTCGCATGTATGGGCACGGCATCATCACGCTGATGCTGACGGAGATGCTGGGCATGAGTGGCGATGAAACGACGGACAAAGCGGTGCGCCAGATGACTGAAAAGGCCATCAAACTGATCATCCGTGCGCAGCAGGTTTCCAAAAGTGAGGCAAATAAAGGCGGCTGGCGTTACGAACCGGCGAGCAGCGACAGCGATATCAGCGTGAGTGTCTGGCAGCTCATGGCCCTGCGCGCGGCGAAGAACAGTGGCATTGAGGTGCCTAAAGAAGCGATCGACAACGGCATTGCCTACATCAAGCGCAGTTACCGAGCGGAACGGGATGGCAATGGCAATCTCAAGCAACTGGAAGCGGCTTTCAGCTATGAGCCCTATGGCGGGCGACAGACGTTCAGCACCACTTCAGCCGGGCTGTTGTCACTCCAGGTGGCGGGGCAATACGAGGCTCCAGAGGTGCTCGGTTCTTCCAACTGGCTGCTCAAATTCCCGCCTGAACTCAATGAACCCTGGTTCTACTACGGCTGCTATTACTACGCCCAGGGCATGTATCAGCGCGGTGGCGATCATGCTGCCATCGCGCGGCAAAAGACCGAACAGATGCTGGTGGGAGCTCAAAGTGCGGAGGGCGCCTGGTATCCGCGCAACGGCAATGAAAAGAGTGCCGGACCGGTTTACGCGACCTCGTTGGCGCTGCTGAGTCTCAGTGTGTATCACCACTTTTTGCCGATTTATCAGAAGTGAGCGGAGTGGTGGAGTGGCGGAGTGGCGGAGTGGCGGAGTGGCGGAGTGGCGGAGTGGCGGAGTGGCGGAGTGGCGGAGTGGCGGAGTGGCG
>JAIXVB010000009.1 GCA_027483245.1 Verrucomicrobiaceae bacterium
ATCCGCGCTCCTTTCACGCTGACTTCGCTTTGCGATGCACGCGCTTGGGCTTTTCAGGGGCCAATGTCATCTCAGGTGTCACCTTGATGCCCATGCGTTTGTAGTAATCGAGCATCTTCGCTGTGGCGACGCGGCTTGCTTCGAGCACGATCTTCGACATTTCTGACATTTCACGCGGAGGCGTTTCCTGGAGGCTTGGGGAGTCGAGCATGGCTTGCAATTGATCGAGCGTGTGAGTTTGACTGCTAGCGATCTTCACCGCAGGCGGTGCCCGATTGTCCCACAGCCCCCACTCATCGGCAAGTGGCAGGTAGTCGTTCAGGAAATGTCGGCGGCTGCGGTCAAAGCGACGGCAAACATCCTCATCCGGCACATCATGCCCACCCAGTTTCACCCGCAGGGCCACACGGGCGATGGCTTGTGTGGAGGAACCGATGACGATGTAGTGCAACAGGATGCGATAGCCGCGTGCTTTTGCCTCACGGATCAGCGCGACGTAGATCTTGCCACTGAGCGTGGATTCAATCGCAAAGCTGGCCTTCGCTTCGATCAATGAACGCGCTTCTTGCAGCAACAGTCGGCCGGCTCGAAACGCGCTGAGTGAAGGATCAAGCGGCGACAAGCCCCGCGCCATCTCGTCCGCATTCAGAAATCGCATCAAGCCCAACCGTGGCAGCAGCTCCCTCGCAAGCGTCGTCTTCCCCGCGCCATTGCAGCCGCCAAGAATGCAGAGGGTCGGATTCATGGGGGATTCTTAGCGCGAAAAAGCGCTCGCCAGCAACACTGAATCAGCAACCCGGGCGAGGCGTGGAGGCCATCCAAGGGTTGGCATCTTGTGAGACATTTTGAAAAGAGACTCGTGCTCAGGAGAGAGCCACCAGAGTTGTCAACCTGCAAGAACTCAGCCCTACGTCCCCACTCCGCTGAAATCCAACACGCGCTGGATTTCAGCGCAAACCCGGTTGGCTTGCTCTGCGGTGGTATCACGCTCTAGCAGACAGGTCTCATGGCCATCTTTGTGCACCGACCAGACATGATAGTGCATCGCCACATTGCCTTCGTAGCGCCATTGGAAAGGGCGCACCTCCAACGTGCGGATCGTCTCCGTGGCCACCTCAACAGGCCTCCGCCAAGGCAACGGTCCGTGACTGATTCGGATGTGCTGAGGTGTGACTTCCAGCCTCGTCACATTCACCAACCGCCGGACCACGAGGTAAGAGAAGATTAGACCGACGATGCCAACCACCACCACCAGCCCTTGGATCGGATCATTCCATGGCAGGTCACTCAGTTTGAAAAACAAGCCCATCGGAATCGCCGCTGCCACCAGGCCCAACGGCAGCAAGCCCCAGGAAGCCATGTTCCGCCAACCAATCGAGAGGATCGTTTGGGAATCCAAGCGCTCCACGGACAAACCATCTGGCAAGGGCGGCGCGACGGGGTCTGGAATCATGCGGAAATCTACCCTCGCCGTGAACGCTCTGGCAACCCACAGCCTTGAGAAATCCTTCTCCGCAGCACTACGAGCTTAGGCTCGGGCAAAGGAGGCTTTCTAGACTCGATCCAGGCTTCTCTGTCTAGCTCTCGACGTAGTGAATGCCATGCTCAGCGCTGATGGCGATGATGCGAGGCATATCGGGGCCGCCAGGGGCGTTGAAGGCCTCGGCGATGCGCTCAAAGAAGACCTCAAAACCAGCGGGCGCGGCGTGCACGATCATGTAGAGTGGGGTATCGCCACAGTTGCGATAGGTGTGACGTGAACCGCGCGGCAGGTAGGCAGCGGTTCCAGCGGGGACTTCCGTCCAGACACCGTCCTGCCAGAATTCGACCCGTCCTTCCAGGATGTAAAACCATTCATCCTCCCGCGTGTGCCAGTGCGGCGGCGGACCGCCACCCGGAGGTGTCACGACCCGCACCATGGTAAACGCACCGCCCGTCTGCTCCCCGCTCAGCAGCACCGTCACCTCATCGCCGAGCGCGCTGAAAACCTTGGCATTCTGTGGAAGGGTGATGGCATGGGCTAGGGCAGGTATCATGCCTCAAAATGGAATGAAAAAATCGGAATGCCAAGTCTCAGACGAAACCTTGGCCTCAAGAAAGTGACTTGTCAGCCAGTTGCAGCCAGACCGCGTTTCCCAATACTCGGGATCGGCCCCGAGAGAGGAAACTGATTTGTATGTCAGGCACAGCCTAGCTCCCCTTCCCCAGGCGCTTGAGCTTTTCACCGACGCGAACGATCGCATCGATGGCTGGCTTGAGTTCACAGCCGATCTCCGTGAGCGAGTATTCGACCGTTGGAGGTGAGGTGGGCTGTTCGTGACGATTGACCACGCCGATCTCGACGAGGTGGCGCAGACGCTGGGTGAGCATTTTCGACGAGACGCCCACCAGATCGTTCTTCAGCTCGGTGAAGCGGCGAGGGCCACCGCTGAGATACCAGATGATGTTCGGAGTCCAAGCACCACCGAGGAAGCTCATGCAGATTTTTAGCGGACATGTGGGCGGTGGTGGACTGACTTTGCTTTTGCGGCGGGGGACCATGGGAAGGGGCGTGGTGGTTACTGATTGGATACCGGATTCAGTGCCCTCTGCAAGGCTGGCGGTTTACAAAAGTAACCAAGAGAGCAAGCTCCTCGCCTCATCCCATGAATATCCTCGAAGCCATCGAAACCCGTCGTTCCATCAAGCATTTTGATCCCGCCCACGTCATGCCAGAAGGAGAGGTGGACAGACTGCTGGAGCTTGCCCGGCTCGCCCCGTCATCCTTCAACATGCAGAACTATCGGTTCGTGCTGGTTCGCGATCCAGAGCTGCGCAAACAGATCCGCGCTGTGGCCTGGGATCAGGCTCAGGTGACCGATGCTTCGCTGCTCGTCGTCATGTGCGCGGACCTGAAGGCGCATGAGCATCAGCCAGAGCGCTACTGGAGCCATGCACCGCAACCTGTGCAAGACATTCTGGTGCCTGCCTTGAAAGGCTTCTATGCAGGAAAGGACCAACTCATCCGCGATGAGGCGATGCGTTCCACCGCGCTGGGCGGCATGACGTTGATGCTGGCAGCAAGAGGCCTTGGCTACGAGACCTGCCCGATGGTGGGATTTGACCCGGAGGCGGTCGCCAAAATCATCCGTCTTCCTGACGACCATGCGATCAGTTTCATGATCGCGATCGGTAAAAGCTTGCAAGAGCCATGGCCGCGCGGGGATCGTCTCGAGTCGAGCGAAACGGTGATCGTGAACCAGTTCCCTGATTGAGCATGAATGCGTTCACCTCCCAGCTGGGCATTGAGCATCCGATCATTCAGGGCCCGTTCGGTGGCGGGTTGTCGTCCGTGAAGCTCGCGGCGGCGGTATCCAATGCGGGCGGACTCGGCTCATTCGGAGCGCATCATCTGACTCCAATGCAGATGCGGGAGGTGATTTGCGATCTGAAAACGGCCACCGCGAAGCCCTTCAACATCAACCTCTGGGTCTCGCGATCTGATCCGGGTGCGGACAAAATGACTGCCGCGCATCATGAGGCCGGATTGCGACAGTTTGGCGCCCTTTATGAACGTCTTAGCATCGAAGTGCCACCCATCGAGCCACCGGACGATTTCAGCTTTGAGCAGCAGGTGGAGGTGATTCTTGATTCACGGCCTGCGGTATTTAGCTTTGTGTTTGGCATTCCGGATACCGAGATCCTGCGCGAGTGCACTCGACGCGGTATTGCGACTGTAGGAACCGCCACGACGCAGGAAGAAGCCGCCGCACTCGATGAGGCTGGCGTGGACATGATCGTCGCGACGGGTTCGGAGGCCGGCGGACATCGCCCGAGCTTTTTGCGGCCCGCCGAGCAATCTCTCACGGGCACACTGGCGCTCGTGCCGCAGGTGCGAAACATCACCCGCAAGCCGGTGATTGCCGCGGGGGGCATTGCGGAGATCCGCGGCCTTCGGGCGGCCTTCCAACTCGGCGCGGATGCGGTTCAGATCGGGACCGCTTTTCTCGCTTGCGAGGAATCGAACTGCCCGCCACCGCACCGCGAGGCCTTGTTCACCCCTTCAGCGGCTCGCACACAGCTGAGCCGTCGCTTCACCGGGAGGCTCGCTCGCTTTATGAGCACCCCTTTGCTGGATGAACTTGAGAACAGTCCTTCACCCGCCTTACCTTTCCCGCTGCAAGCCTCCTTCAACCATCCTGTGAAGACCGCAGGCGTCCGCCTTGGCGACGGTTCCTTGCTGCCGCTCTACGCCGGACAAGCCGCACCGCTCATCCGGCACCGAAAGGCGTCCGAGTTGATGAGTGAGTTGATCGCAGCCCTGCGTTGATTCAGGATACAGGACGCATCTTTTGCTGAGTGGCGGAGCAGTCGGGAAGAAGATGGGGGCAGTGATTTGTCAGCCAGTTGCACCCTGCCCCCGTTTCCCTGACATCATGAAATTGGATGAACCAAAGGAGTATTCTTGATGATCAAAAGTGCTCGACAATGTTTTCGGAAATAGGCTTTCAACACTTGAATCTCTGTGGAAATCAGAGGGCAGCGAGTTGAGATAACAAAACAGATTCGAGAAACATTGTTGTTAGAACCAATTAATCCGACGGTTCTTTTGAGCTGCTGGCATGCTTTCGTCACATCAGATCCTTTTAGTTCGACAAAATATTCGGCTCCATCCTCAACGCGGATCATCAAGTAATCACAGCGTTCGCCATTTCTTATGGTGCATCCATCGATCGTCACTCTTCTAACAGCCAATTGCCGCGGATTCCTAAACTCAATTCGACTTCGATTTTCCTGAAAGACAATAACCTTGTCAGTCGAAGTCGTTTCGCAAGCGGTCGGCCAGCTCATGATTGGCTAATCGAGAGAAGTTCATCGAATTGGACTGCAATCTCCTCCGAGACCGAGTCTATGGCGGCTGCGTCAATCAAGCCTGAATCTCCGTCAGTGATGTTAACGATTCCCGTTGCTGACATGGAGTAGGCGGCGACTGATCCTGTGGGCAGAGCAAACTCTTTTGGAACCAGAGAATTGAGTTGCGCGTTTTCTGAAGGCTTTAGCTTCTGCTCATAAAGTCTACCTGCTTGAACGAGATTATTTAGCGCCGTCAAAATATATGGGCTATGCGTCGTTACCAAAGTTTGCATTTTGGGACGCATGCTATTGAAGGTCAGCGCAATTAACTCAAGAACACTTCTCTGTGCTGATGGGAATAGATGAGCTTCTGGTTCCTCGATGTAAATTGAGTATCCGCTCCGACCCATTGCAGGCAATGATCCGAGTATGAGAGCAAGCGGGAGTGTTTCTTGTTGTCCCGAAGAGCAGTTTCCGAGGGAAATGCGCCTGCCATCGAGTAAGTGAAGGTAATCCTTGCCCTTCTCGCTCAGGTAGCGTCCGCAAAGGACATGCTCGCGAAGCTTCCTTGCTTTGGCGGCAAACTCCTTTGAAGGTCCATCGTCCTCCATGAAGTGAGCTTGGAAGCGTTTGATATTTTCATAGACGGATCCGAACTCTTTTAAAAACGGGTCCATCGCATTGTTGCTTGAGAGGAATGAAAAAATGCTGCTTTGAAGGTTTGAGAAGAATGACCTTCCTGCGGGCACGAAAAGCTGACGGAAAGCAATCTCATCTCCAAACTTCTCAGTGGCACTGCTAGTCAGGGAATTGCGTATCTTGTTGATGAATTCAAATCTCTTAAAATCTGCTGAATCGCTCGTCGACTCCACCTTCTCTCGATACTGAATCTTCAGGTCCTCAAGCCGCTCGACCCAGAAATCAGGAATGCTTATTTTGAGCTTCGCGTTCTTTCCCTTGGCTTTCTTTATGGATATTTTTCCATCGCCGTGTTGGTAAGTGATCGCAAACGAGTTTTCGCCCCAGCACGAACTTGGGAAATAGTCGAGAAACCGCGTTCTCAGGCTCTGATCCAAATCTGATTTGCTGTGGTCGTTCTCAATTGCTGAAAAGACATCCCATGTGATGTTTTTTGCGAAGTAGCACAGTTTCGCGACAACACTTTTGCCTGTTGCTTGGGGGCCAATCAAAACGGTGAACGGCTTGAAATCCAGGCTGAGATGTGGCAGCCCTAAAAATCTATCGATTGTGATTGATTCATTCATGGGGAGTTACGAGCAAATGCGATAGTTGGTGATTTGAGTTCGATGCCTCGGCGGAATTGTTTGCCCGAAGGGTGAGCAGGTTGCGGGACACTTGGCAGCATGACTAGAAAACTACAGGCCGTCCATAACAGTGTTGTAATACAGGTTAACGTTCACTTAGCGGGCGCTTCTCCTCGGAATCCTTCTACTTCCCCTCCGCGCCTTTTTAGAGGGCTTCTATCTGGGAAATGGCATTGCTGACGGGGTATTTGACGATCTTCATGGATAAGCTTTCGGTTGGAGGCTGTGAGTTTGCAAGGTGAGGATTGCTGGGCAGCTGTGGCGCTCCATTCGTCGAGCTTCTGCTTCAGCAGTTCCTTGGAGGGCAGGTCGAGCTGATGAAGGGGAAAAATAGCTCGGATAGGGCCTAGAAGGCTAATGGGCTGGAGGCGAAGTGATTGGTGGGACGGTGGTCGGGCCTGAAATGCATGGGTCTTTTAGGGCCTAGGCGACCTAATCGGCGAAAGGCGGTAGTTTGTGAGTGGGTCAGTCTCTTTGCTGATTGGGTGACTTCGGGGGCTGGGACTGCTGCTGTTTCCGGTAGTCCAGGCGGGCCCGGGTCATTTGCTCGCGGATGCCGCCTTTTTTAACGAAGTCCTTTTCTAACTGGCGGCGCTGTTGGTCGAGGAGGTAGTTGGCCTGATGAATGAGGCAGATGGCGATGTTGGCGAGGACTTCGGGCGGACGGGTGTCCATGATTGGCCGATAAGTCTCGTAGCTTTCGTTGGGGGTGCGTCCGAGTTTGCGAACGTAAAGAGCTTCTTTGCTGTTTTTGACCCAAAGGGCGTGGTCACGGACTCGGAGGTAGTCCTGGTAGTCTAACAGAAGTTCTTCCAGGCTGGCTCGGGCGACGTTGACGAGCTTCAGCTCCATCTCAGCCGAAGTGATGGAGGCTTTGCAGCCTTCGGCGATGTTCTGTTTCCCAGAACGGGCGGACTGCACCATTTGATCAATGGTGCGGTCGCCTTTCTTGAGGAAGCGCTCGCAGAAGCGGAAGGTGAAGTCGTAGATGATTTCTGACTTTCGGTAACTGAGGAGGTCTTGGTAGTTGCCGCCCTGGGGGAGAAAGCCTTCTGGTTCTTGGGCGTCAGGAGGCATGGCGGGAGTGGTTAGAAAATAGGTCTCATAGGGCCTAGATGACCTATTGGGCGGTGGTGTAAACCTCCGCGCCGCTCTCAACAAACTCCTTCGACTTCTCGGCCATGCCTTTGGCGAGGGCTTCTTCCTCGGAGATCGCCTGTTCGGCGGCGTATTTGCGGACGTCTTCGGTGATGTTGACGGCATTGCCTCCACTCGGCACTGCCGCCCTGCGGGCAAACGCGTAGCGTTTGTCTGTCTCGCCTGCGATCCCTCGGCTCGGCTCATGTCGCAGCATGCGCATCATGCTTGTTTGTAGAGTTCGGCGCCGGTTTGAACGAATGCTGTGGATTTATCGGCCATGCCTTTTTCAATTGCTTCGGCTTCGGTGACGCCGTGCTCTTCTGCGTAGCGCCGAACATCCTCGCTGATGCGCATTG
>JAIXVB010000293.1 GCA_027483245.1 Verrucomicrobiaceae bacterium
GGGATGGACCCGTGTTACTGACCTACTAGCCGGATGTGCAAAGGCAAATCACAATATCACACGAGCAGAGCTCGATCAGATTGTCGCAACAAATCCCAAGAAGCGTTTTGAATTCAACACGGATGGCACCCAAATCCGAGCCAGTCAGGGCCATTCGATTGAAGTCAATTTGAGATACGAACCGAAGGTACCACCAACCAAACTCTATCACGGCACAGCGACTCGTTTTCTCGAAGCCATTCGCTCTCATGGTTTGCTAAAAATGCAGCGTCATCATGTGCACCTCTCATCTGAAACAAAAATGACCATGGATGTCGGTGCACGCCATGGAACACCCGTGCTACTCACCATTTTAGCTTCTGAAATGCACCAAGCAGGACATCCCTTCTATCTCAGCACAAATGGAGTCTGGCTTGTTGATCATGTGCCACTAGAGTTCATTACATTCACATGAATTTCAGATATTAAATCTGCCCTTCTGACACTTCGTCAATTCGAGAGCATTTCTCGTTATTCGTTCATTCGATGGATTGAAAGAGATGGATCAACATCAATATTCAAGATCATCAACACACGTCTCCATGAAAGTTGAGACTCAGTCGTCCATTCTTGGATGTCTCCTTGGAACCGCCGTTGGGGACGCGCTTGGACTTCCTGCTGAAGGAATGTCACGACAACGAATTGCTCGGCGCTGGAAAGTTCTTCAGCATCACCTCATTTGGAATCGAGGTATGTTCAGTGACGATACTGAGCATACACTAATGGTTGCGACAACAGTGCTGAAACATCGTGATGATCCCTTAGCATTTCAACAAGCTCTGGGATGGAAGCTACGGTGGTGGCTGGTCGCACTTCCTGCGGGTGTAGGATTGAGTACAGCAAAAGCGATTCTCCGCTTGTGGTTAGGCTTCTCTGCATCGAAGGCCGGTGTGCGATCAGCGGGCAACGGAGCTGCAATGCGAAGCGCAATCCTAGGGGTAGTCTTCTGTGAAGACCCCTCCAAACGACAGGATTTTGTGAAGGCCTCTTGTCGTTTAACACACACAGACGCGCGTGCTGAAGAATCGTCTATTTTAGTCGCGGAAGCAGCCGCACTTGCTGCGCGTCAAGCTTCACGGAAGGAAGTTCTTGAAACACTTCAGCCCTACATTTCCAGTGAGGAAATGCGCAATCACTTTGCAAATTTAGAAATCGCATTGGCCAAAGAATCCAGCGTCATCAGCTACGCGGAACAAATCGGGTCTGTCAATGGAGTGACAGGTTTCGCACCCAACACTGTCGCAGTCGCAGTTTATGCATGGCTACGTCATCGCGGGGATTTCAAAATGACCATCTCTGAAGTCATCACTTGTGGCGGCGACACGGACACAACAGCCGCTATTGCCGGGGGGATCTGTGGAGCTGAAGTCGATAAAGCAGGTATTCCTAAAGAGTGGATCAACGGCCTTTGCGACTGGCCAAGATCCGTTACCTACATCCGACAAGTTGCTGAGGCCTTCACGCATTCTCATCCAGCGAGACCTTTCTTGTTTTGGCCTGCCATTCCCTTTCGGAACCTGATTTTCTTAACCATCGTGCTGCTTCACGGTTTTCGCAGACTCCTGCCCCCCTATTAAGTGCCATGAACTCCAACACGCCTCTGCTCACGGATCTTTACCAAATCGGCGAGTGGCAACTCAAGATCAAACTCAGTGAGCAGGCCGTGAAGGTGAGCAGTCCTGGCATTCAACAAGTGCGCCGGTTCAGCTTCTACGGTGAGTTCCGTGGCAATGCCATCTTTGAAGAAGATCAAGGTTGCCCAAATTTCGTTGAGGTGGTGCATCCGAGTGCCCCTCAGCGCAGCAAGTCGGTGCCAGCAGGTGCCAGCCATGAGGACCTCTTGAAACCGCTGTATCGTCATGGCAACCGCGTGACTGAGCTACCCACTCTTCAGGAGATTCAAAACCGAGCTCGAGACCAGCTACAGCATCTGAACCCAACTGTGAAGCGCCTTCAGCATCCCGTGAATATCCTGCGGGGGTGGAACGCAGTCTGCATGACCACAAGTTCGCCATGATCGCGAAGGCCAAGGCAACTCACTAATCCGCACGAATGTACAGGATCCCCTTCCAATAATTTCAGTGAAATTGAAGGCGCTCTTCGCCTTGGAGCCCCCATGAAAAACATCTTCCCGATCCTCGAAGGACGCGTGCAGACTCGTTCATTGGAAACACACTTGGTGGATCACTGCAATCTTCGTTGTGCTGCCTGTTGTTCTTTGTCCCATGATCTGCCGCAGTGGCAGGGGTGGCCACTGATTACTGCGTCAAGTTCACAGTGCTTGATGCTCTCGCCGAGGGCTT
Source organism: Verrucomicrobiaceae bacterium (assembly GCA_027483245.1). Taxonomy (GTDB): domain Bacteria; phylum Verrucomicrobiota; class Verrucomicrobiia; order Verrucomicrobiales; family Verrucomicrobiaceae; genus Prosthecobacter. The sequence goes on from JAIXVB010000293.1 coordinate 2,343, forward strand.
CCGTGTCCACCTCATCAGTCAAGCCTGCCGCGGCGTGAATCTCCAACCCGGAGATGTGGATCGTGCGCTTGAAGCCATGCGTGACCGAGGCTGCATCATTCTTTAACGCACGTCCTCTTTCCCACTCAGCGAACCAGCATCCAAAGAGTGCTCGCCCCATGCCCAGCAGGAAAGTCCAAGAGCGGCGCAATCCGCAGGTAGTCCACCGCACGGCGTTTGATTTTCGCACACTGACGAGACCGTCGTTCTAGCGCGATAGGATCCAGCTTCGTGCAGTTGGTGGACAAAAGTATCGCGCACTTGGGCATCGCAATCTCCAGCGCTGCATTGAGTAGATCTTCAAAGTGCTGTTCCACCTGCCAGAGGCGTCCTTTGCTATTCCGTGAGAACGTCGGCGGGTCGAGGATGATGACATCAAAGCGCTCACCGCGCGTTTCCAGCCGAGGCATCAGATCGAGCGCATCATCGGCGATGAAGCGATGTCCCTTCTCATTGATGCCGTTGTGAACCAAGTTTTGTTTGCCACGATCCAGAGATTTTTTCGAGAGATCCACACTCAGCGTCTCGGCACCCGCCAACGCTGCCACCACGGTGAAACTACAGGTGTAAGCAAAGGTATTTAAAACACGCTTCGGCTTCAGCACCCGAAGTTGTGCACGATTCGCCCGTTGATCCAAAAACAAGCCATGACTGTAACCTGCCGCAAAGTCCAAGCAATAGCGAACACCGGTCTCCGTCACCACCGTCGTCAGAGGCAAGGTCGCATCTCCACGGTGCAAAACGGGTGAGATGCGTTCATCATTTTTCAAAGGTAAAAAACGAGTGAAGACGCGCACGGGCATCCAACCCGACTCAACGCTCCAGCGATCCAGACCGACAAGCAATTCCTCGAGTGCCGAGGCATTTTTGTGAGAGATCATCGCATCATTGCCCAGTCGCTCCACCCAGCCGCCTGAACCTGACCCAATGCGATGCGCAGTAGTCCCCGCAGCTTCAAAAACGGCGCGCTGAGCAGGGGCGATCCAGGTCGTGGGTTGTGTGGCAGGGCGGCGAGAAAGAGAGGGATTCACAGCCTCAGTCTGTCGCAGAATGAACGCCCGATCAAACTCCGACATGAGGCACCC
>JAIXVB010000492.1 GCA_027483245.1 Verrucomicrobiaceae bacterium
ACAAAACCAAAGCTGCTCCTGCTTGACGAGCCTGCAGCCGGGATGAATCCCACGGAGAAAGAAGAGCTGATGCACCTGATCCGATTCATCAAAGAAAAATTCCAAATCGCCGTCATGCTTGTCGAGCACGATATGACCGTGGTCATGGGCATCTGTGAGCGGATTGCCGTTCTGGAATACGGCATCAAGATCGCCGAAGGCACGCCCGAGCAGATTCAACGCGATCCCAAAGTGATTGCCGCGTATCTGGGCACGGAGACCGAAAAGGAGGAGCCTATCGATGCTTGAAATCAAAGATCTCGAAGTCAGTTATGGCTCCATCAAGGCCCTGCATGGCGTTTCCTTGAAAGTGCCCGAAAAAAGCATCGTCACGCTGATCGGTGCCAATGGTGCCGGCAAATCGACCACCCTGCGTGCCATCAGTGGTCTCATCAAAACACGCTCAGGATCGGTGACCTACAATGGCGAGGACATCACCAATCAACCCGCGCACAAAATTGTCGGCAAACACCTCTGCCATGTGCCTGAAGGTCGCATGGTCTTCGCCAATCTGACGGTGGCGGAAAATCTGCGCATGGGTGCCTATCTGCGCAACGACAAGCTGGGCATCGCCGCTGACATGGACTACGCGTTCACGATTTTTCCACGACTCAAAGAGCGCATCCACCAGGCGGCAGGCACGATGTCGGGCGGAGAGCAGCAAATGCTCGCCATCGCTCGTGCGTTGATGAGTCAACCCAAGTGCCTCATGCTGGATGAGCCATCGCTTGGCATCGCACCCATGCTCGTGCGCGCTATCTTTGATCAAATCGTCGCCATCAATAAGGAGCGCGGTCTAACCATTCTTCTTGTCGAGCAGAATGCCAATCTGGCTCTCGGCATCTCCCATCACGGTTATGTTTTGGAAACCGGACGTGTCATTCTCGAAGACAGCGCCGCTGCGCTGTTGAAAAATCCCCAGGTGCGTGCGGCTTATCTCGGGGACTGAGGCGCTGGATTAGAAGTTTTTGTCAGCCGACAAAAGACCCTCTCAGAATCGCTGATCTGAAGAGATCCATTCTTTCCTGGTGACAAAATTGCCCCTGGCCTTTTCCTTGCTCTATCAGGTAAAAGAATGTTTTCCTGATCTATGCTCCAGCCGTTTCGAATTGCCCTGCTGAGCCTGCTTTTTTTGATCGCAGGACAGGGAGTGTATTCTCAAGACGTCGAGACTCCTGCGGGCACACCGACCGAGATGCTCCAGGCAGGCAATGCGGCGTATCTTGCCCAAAATTGGGAGGAGGCGTCGAAGCTTTTCCAAAGCTTTTTAGACACCTACGAGGCGGATGCGACATTCGCTGACACGGTCAAAAAGGTGAAGCCCTTGTTGGCTCTGGCTTACATCCGGCAGGCGAAGTTTGATCTCGCCGAGAAACCCATGGCTGAAGCACTGGCGGATCCAACGGTTGAGCCTGCGGTGCGTTCTGAGCTGCGTTTTTTCTCCGGCTTAGCCGCGATCCAAGCGGGCAAACATGAGGAGGCGCGCAAGCACTTGGGGGGAGTCTTTGGGGATCCCACCGTGGAGGCCAGCCGACGTATGGAGGCCCTCGTTCTGGGCGGAATGAGTTATGTGATGGAAGAGAATTGGCCTGGAGCGGTCACGTTCTTCACGAAGTATGGCAAAGAGATTCGCGCATCGAGTCCAGAGGCGGGGGGGCGTGCTGACATCCTGCATCTGCATGCTCTCATGAAGGCCGAGCGCTGGGATGAATCCATCACGCTGGCACGGAGTATTTTTGCTCGTTTGGATCAGGTTCGACAAGTCGTGACCTATTCTTCGCTGTTGATTGAATTGGGGTCCAAGTTCCTCGAGCAAGAGCAGTATTACAAAGCCATCGCTGTTCTGCGATTGGTGCCGTTGCGTGCAGACATTGTGCAGATGCAAAAGGCCAAACTTTATGAGGCGGATGCTGATCTGCAATACGCCTCAGCCAGCAAGAACATCGTCCGCCAGACACAGATTCAAACAAGCCTCAAGGAGATGGAGAAGGACCTTGAGAACATCGAAAAAATGCCGCAGTTCGACTCGGGGTCACGGCTGCGATTTGCTCAGGCTTACTTTTCGTTAGGCCGACTGCGTGAGGCCTCGCTCATTCTGGATCAGATGGTGCGACAGATGCCTCCCGATGCGTTGGTGGAGTCTGCTTCGGTGAATCTGATCAGCGGTTGGATGTCCTTGGAACGTTGGAATCGGGCCGTGCGAGCGGCGGATGTTTACATCGAACGCCTGGCCAACCTGCCTGAAGCCAAGAGCCTCTCTGGGGTTCTCTTTGCCAGAGCTCAGGCCTATGAAGGGCAGTATGAATATGCCAAAGCGGCCGAGGGTTACGCCGAAGTCGCCAAGCGCTTTCCTCAAGATGAGTTGGCCGCTAGAGCGCGCTTCATGGAGGCTTACAACGTGCTCCAACTCGAACAGTATGCTGAGGCAGGTCGGCTGCTCGAGTCTCTGCTGAAAGACATCCCTGACGATCATGAGATGTGGGACCATGCCTTCTTTTGGCGCGGCATGGTTTTTTACTTCAATCAACAATGGGAGACCGCGCGCTCTCATCTGCTGGATTACCTGGAGCGCAGTCTCAAGGGCGGCGCCGGGCGTGGAGAGTATGTGGATGATGCCATGTTCCGGCTCGGCTACGCTTATTTCTCGGAGGCGATTTATGATCGAGCCATTGAAGAATTGGAGCGTTTTGAAAAGAAAGAGCCCACGAGTGAATGGCTTGCAGAAGCTCAGTTAACGCTGGGTGATTCTTATGCAGCGCTGGGTGAACTGGAGAAAGCGCAGGAGGCCTATCAGCGCATTGAAGCAGCTGCGTCAGGCTTTCATGATGAAGGCTGGATGAAGCGCGGACAGATCTTCAAAGCTCAAAAAGATCTCGCAGGCATGAAGACGCTTTACGAGGCCTTTCTCACGGAGCGGGCGGAGAGCCCACGCGTGGCTGAAGCACTGAATTGGCTGGGCTGGGTAGCCAAGCAGGAAGGCAAGATCGAAGATGCCCGGCAGATCTATTGGGAGGCCATTCGTCGTCTGGGCAATGACAAGGTGCGGCCTGGGTTGGAGGACATCTTCATCGGGCTGAACAGCCTCTACTCAGGCGATCAAAAACAGGAACTTCAGGCGTTGTTGCAAAAAGAAAGATCGAGCGCGGAATCACGTCAGCAGCGAAACTATTTTGTCCGTCTTGGTTGGGCCGAGGCTCAGTTGATCCAGCGCGCGCAGCCAGATGAATCGCGAGTCATGCTGGCTCGTTTGGGTGAGAAGATCGAACCCAAAGAGACGGCTCCACGAGTGCTGGTGGATTGCGCGGAGGCCCAAGCTCAGATCGGCGACAACAAAGGGGCTGAGCGTCTCTTTGAAGGATTGCGGAAGTGGTATCCTCGGGCCCCAGAGCGTGATCGGGCTTTTGCAGGCCTGGGTTTCCTGGCACTGGCGCAGAACAACGAACCGCGCGCGTTGGACATGTTTGATCGATTTGAAAAAACCGCTGTCATGCCCAAGTCTGCTCCCGATGCCAATGGGGTGTCGATCGTCGAAGCTGAGATCGGCGGGAAAGTCGCCCTAGCTCGTGCGCGTTTGCTGGAGTCTGGGAAAAAAGATCTGGCGCTGAATCTCTACGCGGCCATTCAGAAGTCGAAAGCCATTCCCTCGCGTCTGCGGGCCGAGGCCTTTCTGGGGGCTGGCCATCTGCATGCGCAGCGGGGTCAACCGCGCGAGGCGCTGCCCTATTTCGAGCAGGTCTATGTGCTCTTCAATCGGTATCCTGAATTGGTCGCCAAGGCTTACTGGGGACGCGGTCAGGCTTTGGAAAAACTGGGCAAGAGTGATCAGGCTCGTGAGGTGTATTCGGAACTCGCTTTGCGTGATGATTTAAAAACTACCCGAGAGTCTTTGGAGGCGCGGCAACGGGCCATCACGCTCGGTGGCTTGATCGAAGCCAAAGTGCCGGAAGGTGGAGAGATCCCTCCCGCACCCACTCAGCCCGGAGGTGCTTCATGAAGGCTTGGATTTGTTGCCTGCTCTTGAGTTCAGTGTCTGCTTTCGGTCAAACACCGGATCAGGCTTCGCGTGCGCTCTCCCAGCGCGGTGATTTGGATGAAATCCGTTGGAGCGATCCTTCCAAAGGACCTGCGTTCCGTGCGGGCATCATTCGTGCACTCGCGGAGGGACTCGAAGTGCAGCGTGGTGCGGTGAAGCGCGTGCTCGCTTACGATCAGATCGGCAGCGTGAAGTTTGGCCTGACCATGGGGGAACGCCAGCTCATCGCGGAGGCAAAACCTGAGGGCCTTCCGGCTCTGAAAGTTTTCTGGGAAGCTCGCAGGCTTTCGATTCCGATTCAGGGTTCGAATGCAGGGGACTTCGGTCTCGCGCTGGCCAGGTCCTTGCGCAAAACGGAGGCGCATGATGAGGCTTTGACCATCGTCAAAGAAATCGCGGAAAAGGACAGCGATCCACAGCGCCGAGCACGGGCGAAAGCAGAGAGCGACACGCTGGCTTTCATCCAAGTGATGAAGTCGGAGAAGCCTGAAGAGGTGGAGAAACGTGCCTGGGCCGTGACGGAAGCTGCGGACGAGAGCAATCCAGATCTCATGCTGTTGGTGACCGGATTCCTTATGAAAAAGGAGTTCGCCGCACTCAAAGACATCGAAACGGAAAATCCACGTTGGATGGAGGATGATGAAGTCAAACCTCAGCGGGATCGGCATTATCATCTCTCCTTGGATTTAGCGCTCTATCCCAGCCTGTTTCATCCCTTGGCAGAGGCTGAGTCGGCTGATGGGCTTTGGCAAGCTGCCCAGGTCTATCTGCACACGCGTGAGACTGCTCGGGTTGTTCATGTATTAGAAGACCTCTTGGCTCTCTACTCGGACAGCATTCATTCGGTGAAGGCCAAGGAAATGCTCATCCCCTTAAAAGCCAGCCTCGAGTCTGGCAAACCTGTGGCAGAAGCCAAACCCGAAGAGAAACCTCAGGAAGCGGAGCCGATGGGCCCCCCGCCGCCACCCAAGCGCTACAATCTTTTTGAAGACTAAATCCATGCTCCACATCATCCGTTCCACAGCTTTTGCGATCATCACCGGTGTCCTCATTTATGCGGGACTGAATAGCACCAACCTCGCTCATGCCCAGGAATCTACGGCACCAGCGCCAGCGACTGCGGAGGCTGCGCCGAAGCATCACTCCAAGACCTTGATCGATCTCTACAAAGAAGGTGGTTGGGTCATGCACATGATCGCTCTGACGAGCGTGGCCACGGTCGCGACCTTGTCCTTTTGCCTGCTGGCGGTGAACAAGAAAAAAATGGTGCCTGCCACACTGGTCGCCGCCTTGAATGAAGCGCTGCAAACTCAGGACGTGATCAAAGCCGTGCAGCTCTGTGACAGCACACCCTCCGTGCTCAGCACCGTCATCCGAGAGTCTCTGCAAAAAGCGGGCACGGGTGTCGCCGAATACACCAAGGCCGATCTCGAAGCGGCAGCGGCGGAGGTCATTTTCCACGAGGAGACGCGTCTGATGCTATGGGTGAATATGTTGAATGCCTTTGCGGCGGTAGCGCCGATGATCGGACTGCTCGGCACCGTTTCGGGGATGATTCAGAGTTTCGACAAACTCTCTCAAGGTGCCTCCAAGGCCTCTGATTTCGCCGCTGGTATCGGTGAAGCCATGGTCGGCACCGCAGGCGGCTTGCTCGTAGCGATTCCGGCCATGTTCGCTTATTTCTATTTCAAGAACACCCTCCAGGCCCTCATGTCTGATGTGGCCCGTGTGGCTTCCAATCTCATCGGCCGCTTCGTTGCCGGCCCTCCTGCAAACGCCGCATGATCATCCGCCGTCGCCATACTGAAGACGTCGGCTTTCAAATCGCGCCGATGATCGACATCACCTGGATTCTGATCATCTTTTTCATGGTGACCATGCATCTGGCTGAGAATGAGTTTGCTGTGGAGGTGGCGCTGCCGCTCGCCTCCGCAGCTGAGACGCCGCCGGACATGAGCGGTCGTGTCATCGTGAACATCGACAAAGCGGGGAACTACTATGTCGGCAATCAGCCGATGAGTTTGGCCGAGCTTACCGCGCACATGAAACAGCGGTTGATTCAGTTTCCACCGCTGAAAGTTTATCTGCGAGCGGATGCGGGAATCCCCGCGCAAAAGACCAAGGAGTTTTATCGTGCCTGCGCGGAGGCGTCGGCGGTGGAAGTTATTTTGGCGAGCTTTCGGGAGGGGCAGAACTGATCATGAGATTTCACCGTCGCGAAGAACAACCCCAGGAAATGCAAATCGCTCCCATGGCGGACATTGGGTTCCTGCTGCTGTGTTTTTTCATCGTGTCTTCCAAACCCCCACGCTACGAGGCGGACATCAGCATGACGCTGCCAGGTTCCGTCTCTGATGAAGTCAGTGTCGAGTTGCCTGAGGAAGTGCGCATTGCCATCCGCGCGGATGGTTCGGTGGAGGTCAATGAGGCGATCTTGGGGCAGCCGGGAGATCAGGGATTGAAGGCGCTGCGTGATCTATTGCGTCGTTTTCGCGAAGCGGCGGATAACAACCGCAGCCTCTCCTTGGTGACGCTGGATGCTGCGAATCAGACCACGCATCAACGCATCGTGGATGTGCTCAATGTCTGCGCTCAGGCGGGCATCAAAGGCGTGACGCTGAACAGCGATGAAGAGGAGGAGGGCCAGTAAACCATGAGTGCTGACCTCACCGTAAGCTTCGTCAAGCCCTCCCCGGCAGCTCAACGCAAGGGGGCAGGCGCGGCGTTGATTGGCAGTCTGATCATTCATGGAGTCTTGGCTTTGGGGGGCGGAGCTTTCATTGTGGCTCAATACATCCAGCCACCGCCGCCTAAATTCGTCGCGCCGCCCGCCGCGAAGATCAAAATCCCACCTCAGACACGGCAGCATCGCATGAACCTCGCCGCCCATGCAGGGTTGGCGTCAAAGCCGACCTTCAAGCAACGTCTGGTGAGCCTGCGTCCGACGGCCTTTGCCCTGCCTGAAGCGCCCAAGATCGCCTTTGATAGCAGTTTGGTTCCCGATCCCTCGACGGTGGTTTCCAGCATGGTCACCGGTCTGACTGGCAGTGGCGGATCTGGCAATGGGTCAGGATTTGGTCTGGGTGGCGGCGGTGGACTGGGCAAAGGCTTGAGCAATTTTAGCTTCATGGGCATCAAGGCTCAGGGGCAACGAATCGTGCTGTGCTTCGATGTGTCGGGCAGTGTCGTGAACAAGGCCACCGCCACAGGCATGCCGCTAAGCCGCATCAAGGATGAGACCATCAAGCTCATCAGTGGCCTGCCCTCAGGAGCTCAGTTCGGTATCATTCAGTTCGTGCGTAACTACAAGCCTTTCAAAGAGACGCTGACGCCCATGACTCCCGCCAATCGAGATTTGGCGAAGCAATGGATCGAGACGGAATGGAATGAGAGCGGGCAGATGAATCGAGGTCAGAATGGAGTGCTCAGTCCGAATCCCAATGGTGTGGTGTGTGTGCTGGATGCTGCCTTTGCCATGAAACCGGATGTGATCTTCCTGATCTCAGATGGTCAATTTGAACAAACTTACCCTGAGAATCGGCGCATTCCGAATGAGGAACTGGAAGACAAAATGAAAGAGCTGGAAAAGGGCAGGGAACCCAAAATCCCAGTGAACTTCATTGGTTTCCAGATGCGTTCCGAGGACAAAGATGCCTGGGAAAGAATTGTGCGAAGGACCAGCGGGCGGTTGCGTGAGATTCGGTAGCGCAGGGACGTTGGGCGGTGTTTGTTGAGCGATGAATTCAGATGTCGCCTCTCGCCTCTGCACGGCCTGTGGGATGTGCTGCAATGGTGTGCTTTTTCACCTCGTGCGGCTACAGCCCGCGGATTCCGTGGCGGAGTTGAGCGGTCTGGGCATGCAGCTGAAACGAAAAAAAAAGAGCCCCTACTTCACCCAACCTTGTGCCTTTCTCTCGGGCACTTGCTGCAGCATTTATGAGCATCGTCCTGAACGCTGTCGCGTGTTTGATTGCCGACAGCTGCAGGCGGTGATCGCGGGTGAGCTCCCTGAGCAAGAGGCCTGTCAGCGGATCGAGGAGGTCAAAGCCAGGGTCGAGCGTGTGGAAAAGCTCTTGGGGAGTGTGGGCGATGTTCAGGTGAATCAGCCTCTCACGGAACGCTACCGCGCGCTTCTTCAAGTCGAAGGATTGGATGAGACGCTGCGGCTCCGCTTGACGACGCAAATGCAGGAATTGAATGAGATCTTGAACCTGCATTTCCGGGTCGAGCCTTTTGACATGCTGGCCTAAATCCTGAACTGGCAGACACGCGCATTTATGGTATCTGGAGGTCATGCACGCCGCTGGCCCCAAGAATCCCCTGCACGGAATTACCCTCGAGATGATGGTCACTCAGCTCCAGGCTCATTATGGCTGGGAGATGCTGGGTCGCATGATCAAGATCAACTGCTTCAACTGGCAGCCAAGTGTCAAATCCAGCCTGCAATTTCTGCGCAAGACACCGTGGGCACGCCAGAAAGTGGAGGAGCTTTACCTGGACAGCCTCCCTGACATGAAAGCTGCCAAGGATCATCCTGCGCCCGCCGAACCCGATGAAATGGCTCCCTGAGATAGGGCCTGTTGGAGCTGCGTTCGCGGAGGTTTCTATTCTCAAGACTGGCTGTGTTCAGTGATCAAACACTCGGTCAGGCCTTCATGGCTGCGCGATGCCGAAGCGTTGAGGGCGCAAAACCAAAGTCTTTTTGCAGGGTGTGTCCGTGCAGATGGCAAAACCCCGCAATGAGGGCAAAGTGATGGGTGGTGTGACTGATCAAGAATTGCAACTCACGCCCCAGGCTACTTGCCTGCCATTGGATGTTCTCGGCTGATCCCCCGTGATCCATCCGCACATCAAGCGGGTGGTTTTTTCCATCCAAAGAAGCGAGTTGTGCGCACAAAACATTCAACAGCGCTAGAGCTTGCTTGGGTTGTGTCTCCAGCTGCACATCTCGGGCACGGAGATCATAGTCCACTTGGGAATTTGGCAGTCCCCTGAGAAGACTTTGATAGTGTTCTAAACAGTGACGAAAATGTCCGCCAATGGTCGAGTTTAAAAAAACCGGCGAGGCTTTGACATACTCAACGCCGTCGAGGCCTGCGAGGAGCTCAGCCCCCTGTTTGAGCAGTTGGAGATTTGCTTGAATCAATTCAGTCATGGGTCTTATCAGGGAAGCCGGTTGGGTGTGGGTTGTGGGGTTGATGGGTTGGATTTTTCAAAAGGTCATCCGCCTCGAACCAGGCATGGTGACGATGTTGTTTGAGTTCGGTCAGCACCTCCCGAAGGTGGGGTGCTTGATGGCCTGTGGACCGCACTGCCGCGCCTGCGGCAAAGGCGGCGCTCCAACAGGCACAGACATCTTGCCACCCCCGCCAAAGGGGATATCCAGGCTGGTAAACATGCACGGGCTCGGCCGTGACACCGTTCAGTTCCAAAACCTGAATATTGCGGCCCGCTTTGAGGTCTTCGAGGTTCGGCACTCGCAGATCGTAACGCCCGTAATGAAAGCCCCTGAAAGGCTGAGTCAGGGCATCGATTTCACGACATAAATCTTCAGTCAGATGCTGGCGTGCATCCGTGAAGATGGCACCGCGGCAATGCGTGCCGATTTCAGCCAGCCTCACTTCGACGCCGAAGGCAGGAACATGGGAGATTCTTTCGGCGAATTTCTTCAGGTAATAGGGCGCCATCGCCAACGCGCGCGGATGGGTGAGAATGAGTTCCTCCAGAGTGCTCACGCCATCGCCATGCAGGCTAAAGAGATGCTTTTGAGAGAGGGAGACAATGCGGCCGGTCTTATCTCCGGGTTGGCGGTAGTAGAAGACACCAAATTCGAGGCCCCCAATGTATCTCTGGGCGATGACGCCCTGCCTACAGGATGAGAGGTAGCGTCGAGCGGCTTGTTCATCGTGCACGATGGCCACTCCTTGTCCACGTTCGCCAATGTCGGGTTTTAAAACGATGGGGTAAGCCAAGTCATGAGCGGTCATGAAAATATGCAACGCCGCCAGTCGTTCTACAGGTTCAGCAGGCGCGATCAGAGTCCAAGTAGCGATGGCCGAAGCATGAGGATTATGGGCACCCAGCGCGGTGAGAATGGCGCTTTTGGATTCCATGACCAGTCCACCCAAACGAATGCCTGGATTGCAAAGTGTGAACACGGTGAGTGAACGATGCCTGATGCCTAAGCAAATGAACCAAAGGGCGACTGGCGGATAAAAAGCCCAACTGGGCCAGAATTCCCACTGAGTCAGGCGTATCCAGCGGGAGAGCAACAAACGTCGTCCACGCCAAGTCAGCAAGCCTATCGCAAGATGCCCTGCCAGACCCATCACGAGCCAAACAAAAGGCACGGCCAGCCAGAGCCGCCAGTCGTGCAACCAAGGCAGGATGGACATGCCAAGACTGAGCGCGAGTAGGCATAGCAAAGGCGCCCAAACAATCGCCCCGATGGCAAGGATCAGCATGAATTTCCACAGTGGGTAACGCAGGGCTCCAGCTGCGAGATAACCCGGCAGGCGCGATCCTGGCAGGAACCGGGAGGCGAAGAGAAATCGAGTCCCATTTTGGGTGAGGTATCTTTCTCCCGCCGCTAGGCGTTCAGGGGAAACAAATTGGATTGCCCACGGCCATTGCAGAAGTCCATGACGCACACCCCTGCCCACCGCATACAATCCCAAATCACCTATCCAGATACCGAGAGCGCAGGCCAAGATTCCAAGACCCAAGGGCAACTGCTCCGATGCCGCCAGCAGTCCTGCTGAGACACAGGCTAGGTCTTCACTGGCAAACGAGGAAAGCACCAGCAAGGCCATCATGGTTAAGACTGACATGCCCATCAGCGTGCCCTGCAGAGGCAGTCCGGGCAGGGATTCAAGAAGGCTGTGGATCATAGAA
>JAIXVB010000605.1 GCA_027483245.1 Verrucomicrobiaceae bacterium
ACCTCCGAGTTGGGGCTGAGCGGCATCACAGTCACGCTTTACACCAGTGCGGATAACACTGCCGGCAATGGCGATGACGTGCTTTACACGGGCAGTCCGAATCAAGTCACCACCAGTGCAGGGGGGGCCTACAGCTTCACCAATCTGCCTCCTGGAAAATACAGCGTGCGATTGACTCCACCAGCCTCGCATCCTGTCACCAGTGGGGTGCCAGACACGGCGGACAATGCACAGGATGGCGACAACAATGGTTCGCAGCCCGGTGGACCCGGCACGGTGATTCTGGGTCCTGTGATCACCCTGACGCCCAATGGCGAATCGATCACCGACACCGATACCAATGCGAACACGGATCTCACCGTGGACTTCGGCCTCTTCACCGGTGTCACGGTTGGGAACTTGGTTTGGAATGACCTCGACAATGATGGCATCAAGGACACGGCGGAAGTCGGAGTCAGTGGTGTGACCGTTGAGCTCATGAATCCCGGTTTGGACAATGTCATCGGTGGCATTGGTTCAGGTGCAGACACCGTCACGGCCACAACCACCACGAACAGCAGTGGTCTCTACAGCTTCACCGTTTTCACCCCTGGTCGTTATTACCTCCGCGTCACGCCGACCGCTGCTCTGCCAGCCAATAGCAGCGTGGTGGTGACCGCCGACAATGCCGTGGACAATGACAACAATGGCAGCCAGCCCTTGGGGCAGGGAACCCCGATCCTGAGTCCAGTCATTCAGCTCACTGCGGGAGGTGAGCCAGGAAGTGCAGGCACAACCAATGCCGACAACACCCTGGACTTCGGTCTGCGCGGTTGCCCGACGATCACCATCACTCCCACGGCCTTGGCCAATGGCACCGTCGGTTCTGCTTACACTCAAACGGTGACCGCCAGCGGTGGCACGGCACCTCACAGTTTCAGCATCAGCGTTGGTAGCCTGCCCGCAGGACTCAGCTTGAATGCGACCAGCGGTGTCATCAGCGGTGTGCCGACCAGTCCTGCCTCGACGACTTTCACCCTGCGTGTCAGTGACAATGCAGGCTGTGTGGCGACACGCAGTTACACCGTCCTGCCTACCTGCCCAGCCGTTACCCTGACACCGACCACGTTGCCAGATGGCACGATCAGTCTGCCTTACACCCAAACGCTGACTGCCACGGGTGGAGTCGCCCCTTACACCTGGACAGTGACCAATGGCACCCTGCCTGCCGGGCTTAGCTTGAACAGCAGCACGGGCGTTCTTGCGGGCACACCCACAGCGACCAATGGCTCTGGAGTGGCGCTCACGTTCCAGGCGGTGGATAGTCGCGGTTGCATCGGCAGTCGTGCTTACACCCTGATCATTCAGCCGCAGCGTGTGGCCATCGGAAACCTGCTCTGGAATGATGGCAACGACAATGGCGTGCGCGACTTGGCCGAAAGCGGCATCAACAACATTCTCGTCGAGCTTTGGTCACCAGGCGCCGACAACACCATCGGTGGCACGGGTGGCAATGCAGATACCAAAGTGGCCACCACGACGACAGCAGGCGGAGGCCTCTACAGCTTCACGGGCCTGACTCCCGGTCGATATTTTGTCAAAGTCCCCACGCCGCCGTTCTCGAAGGTCAGCAGCGTGAGTGATCCGCTCGACAATGCAGAGGACAATGACAACAACGGCGTCCAGCCCGCAGGCCCAGGCACCACGGCCTTCAGTCCGGTGATTCTTTTGACCGCTGGGGATGAGCCAGGAACCGGTGGTGGATCCAGCACGGACAACACCGTGGACTTTGGTTTCGTCTCCAACGTGGGTTCTCCGTTTGTTTGTGACAATCGCTTCTACGTCATGCAGAACGCTGAGACGAGCAGTGGTTCAGGCGTCTTTGATAGCACCCTGTATTACATCGATGAAAATCGTGACTTGGTGCCCGTGTTTGTCTTTACAGGGAAGAAACTGAACGCCCTCGCTGCGTATGGCGGTTACCTCTACTGTGTCGATCAGAACGGCAATAACCTCTATCGCATCAACTCCCAAGGCGTACTGGTGGACATGGGCGTGGTTCCAGGCTTGCCCTCTCCCGGGAACTCAGGGCAGTGGTCCGGTGCCACAGCGCTGACCACGGGTCGGATGATTTTGAATCTCTACACCTCGAGCCCCGCCGCGACGACACTCTACACGATTGACCTCGCCACAGCGACGCTCATCGGCAGCGGTGTGGTCTGTGTGAATACGGCCACTGGCCAGACCTACACGGGGAATTTTGGCGACATCGCCTGGGATCCATTGACGAACAAAATCTATGGTTACAGCACGATTGACTCTTCTTGGTTAGGCCTCTTTGAGATCAATGCCACCACGGGCCAATGCACACGCATTGCCACGAACAATGTGCCTGCTTATGGCTCGCTGGTCATCGATGCCAATGGTCTCGCTTATGGGTATGGCAGCACTTCCGCGGGCGGTGTTCAAGACACGCTCTATCTCTTTAATCGCACCAATGGCGTGCTCGATGGTTCCATGACCGCCGTGGGCTCAGGCCCGACCGTGGCGAACTCCGATGGCGCGGCTTGCCCAGGTGCACCGCCGTCGATGAAAATCGGCAGTCATCTCTGGCATGATGTCAATGATGACGGCATCCGTCAGGGCGGTGAGTCCGGCATTGATGGCGTCACCTTGCAGCTTTTCTTCGGCGGGCAGGATCCAGTCACGGCGACTCCGATCAGCACGGCGACTTCGGCCAATGGCGGCGAGTATGTGTTCGATAACTTGCCACCCGGTCAGTTTTTCATCTACATCCCGACTCCGCCGTCCACACTGCCTCTGAGCAGCAACGTCACGGACACGACGGATAACCAAGAAGACAACGATGACAACGGCATCCAGAGCGCGCAGGGTCAGCCTGTTCGCAGTCCGACCATCGCGCTCAATGCCGGCCTGGAGCCAACGAATGATGGCGACACCGATCCGAGTTCTGATCTCACCGTGGACTTCGGTTTCCGTGCTTGCTCTGTCATTGCTTTGGCTCCTGCCTCGTTGCCAGCGGCCACTCAGGGAGTCGCTTACAGTCAAACTCTCACGGCTTCTGGCGGGCGCTCGCCTTACACCTTTGCCGTGGCTTCGGGGACCTTGCCCGCAGGACTCACGCTGAATGCCAGCTCGGGTCTGATCAGTGGAACACCGACCACCACGAACTCCACGGGCGTCAGCCTCACCTTCCGTGCGACCGATGCCAATGGCTGCTCTGCGACCAGCAGCCGCAGCTTGCAGGTCTGCCCGGTCATCACTCTTTCACCGACCACCTTCACCACCCCGACGGTTGGCACGAGTTACTCTCAGGCCCTCAGCGCCACAGGCGGTGACAATGGCGTCGTCTATTCAATCAGCAGTGGCAGCCTGCCTGCCGGACTGACCCTGAACAGCGGTAGCAGCACCATCTCGGGCATCCCGACCAGCACTGCCAGCGCCAGCTTCACGGTGCGTGCGGTCAATGGCAACGGTTG
>JAIXVB010000465.1 GCA_027483245.1 Verrucomicrobiaceae bacterium
AGCACCAGCGAGCCACCGCCAAACCCACGCAGATTCGTAGAAGTCGGCACCGGATTGAAACCAGTGACCACCACTGCCGAGGCGTCGGTGCCCAATTGCGCAGGGTCTGTGATGATCAGACTGCCGTTGCTGATGGTGGTCACGCCCGTGTAGCTGTTTGAGCTGTTGGTCAGGCGAATGGAACCGCCGCCCGTTTTGGTCAGCCCCGCCGAGCCGAGAAGCTGGCTGCTGATGGTCGCCGATTCCCCTAAAGCAGCATTCAAAGTGGGTGTGGTTCCCGCGAGTGTGATGTCCCCACCTGTCAGCGTGTAGCCGCTGCGAAGGAAGCGAAGCTGGTTGGCCAAAATTCCCGATGAGACCGTCACAGAGCTAGACGTCGGAGTTCCCAAGACCGCAGGTCCAGTGAAAATGCCAATGTCTGCACTGGTGTTCGGCCAAGTCGTGAGCGCAGCAAGATCCCACCAGTTCGGTGTCGTTGTGTTCCAATTTCCCGTGCCACCCAGCCCTGTCCCATCGACATTATTGCCCGCTGCACTGCCATCAGCATCCCAATAAAAAGTCGCTGCTTGCAAAGGTTGCCCAATCTGCCAGGAAGCCAGCAGGAAGACGAGCAGGTTGTTGATGAAGAGTCGGTGACGACGAAGCGTTTTCATGACAAAGCGATGGACTGGCTGCTAATTCAGAACATGACGAAGTCAGCGGAAGGGGTTGGATTTTCCGAATTAGCATTAAGAGCCTATGAATTCGGCTTTTCGTTGTAAAGCTTTTCGTTCGGCGAGCCACGGCGCTCATTTACCGCCCCTGAGGCATTGCTTCAAAAAAACATGACAAGGCTGTGGATCTCCCAGAGCACGCCTTGGGAGCCCAGAGTGACCTGACATTAAAACAGGCCTGATAAAGGAATGGCTTAGATCACCTTAA
Organism: Verrucomicrobiaceae bacterium; assembly: GCA_027483245.1. Classification (GTDB taxonomy): domain Bacteria; phylum Verrucomicrobiota; class Verrucomicrobiia; order Verrucomicrobiales; family Verrucomicrobiaceae; genus Prosthecobacter. The sequence goes on from JAIXVB010000465.1 coordinate 922, forward strand.
AGTCGGCGGCGACGCAGGACAAACATTCCAAGCCCCAGCAGGAGCAGCAGCACGCGGCTAGGCTCTGGCACCACAACGATGATGCCATTCGAGGCAAAGAGCTCCGTATTCCAGGCGAGCCCCGCATAACCGAGAGTTGCGAGGTCAGGCAAAGCACTAAAGTCGGTCGTGCCTGTGATATTACCGGCAAAACTCCAATCCATGAGGTCAAAGATATCGCCCATCGCAGGAGTGTAGCCATTGAGGAAGAGAGAACTGATCTCGACCTTTCCATTCACCGTCGGTGCTGCCGAAGAATTGGTGTTGAGCAATTGATCATGCTTGGAGGTTCCCAGGCTGTAGTTCTCCCAACTTGCTGGCACGCTGCCGATCAAACCACTCAGGCTACCCGTTGCTTGCCATTGGCTTAAAATGGTTTCGAGACCGTTGGTGGTCTTCCCGCCCAATTCAAACAACAAGGTCGAACTCAGATTGGCCGTGACCGTTCCTTGAATGGTCAGTTGTCCGGCGCTCATGCCTGGTGACAAAGTCGATCCAGAATTGAGAATGGTATTGCCTTCGATGATCCCGGTTCCACCCAACGTCGCACCCGAGGCCACTGTGACTGTGCCAGTTCCTGTGCCAGAACCCGTCGAATTCGTCACCAGAAGGGTACCCGCATTGACGAAGGTGTTTCCGACATAGGCATTGGCTGCGCTAAAGACCAAGGTGCCCAGACCTGCTTTGGTAACCGCGCCTGTGCTACTGATGACACCATTGACGATCAGATCTTGGGCCGCCGAGGTGTTGTTTTCGACCGTGAACGTGCGCGCCACGTTTCCCAGTGAAATGCCACCATTGATCACCGCACCCGCGCCTGCAGAAGCCGCTTCATACAGAACGCCGCCTTTGTTTGCCGTGGCATGAGTAAGATTCACATCAAAACCCACCGTGACGTCACGCACAATGAGAGCGTGGTCCAGGGCCACAATCGCGGTGCCTGAGGTCACTGAACGCCCATCCAAAGTGGCGGAAGCGACATCTTGAATGATCCCCTCACGGAAAACCAGTTGGCTGATGCCCAAGGTGCCTGCCACCAGATCACCTGAGGCCTGATCTTGAAGATCCAGAACCGCCGTCGGTCCACTGACCGTGACGATGGCACTGCTGCGGTCGTTGTCGGTTTTCAACACGTTCCCACCAATCACCATCGTGCCGCCCGTCAGATTGATCTCACCCCGTGCGGTGCCGTTGCCACTCAGACTGGCCATCGTGACGTCACCCTTGATCACGAGCGAGCCTCCAGCAGCACTGAAGCTTCCCCAGCCCCGTGTATTGGCCGCAGCAGCGGCATCGGTTCCTGTCATCAAACCTAAGGTCAGCGTGTTCGCCACCAGAGTGTTGCCCGTATTGCTGCCCAGCGACAGGGAGGAGTCAGATCCACCAACGCCATTGCCGGATTTTTCACCGATGACCAAATTGTTGAAATTACCGCTGAATCGACCCGCAGTGGCGTTGAGCGTGCTGCTATTAAAGCCACCCGTGCTGATGTTTTGACGTCCAATGAACATGTTCAGTGTCCGCTCGCCAAAACCACCGATGTTCAGTGTGCCGCCCGCACCCAAGGTCATGTCCACATCTCCTTTGCGCCCACCTTGAGTGAAGGTCTGAGTGGTGAAAGTCGTGACCCCCGAACCCAAATTGATAGTCACCGTTGGCGCGCCAGCAGAGGCTGAGTCACTGATCAAAATCGAAGTCGCTGCTGTGATCGTATTGGCGTCATCCGCAAGTGTGATTGTGCTCGGATTCAAAGCAGACTCTCCACCCGTCGCCACAGCGATGCGCACCAAATCCACATTGGCCACAAAAGAAGAACTTCCCGCGAGATTCAGCGTGCCTGTTTTGTTGATGGTCGTTGCCGCGCTAATGCCGATGTCCAATGTATCTGTCGGGAGACCCGAACCGACGCGAAGACTGCCCCCAGCCACACCATAGCGAAGCGTCGCGACACCATTGCTGCCGACTACAAGGGAGCGGCCAATCACGTTGCTCGTTCCGCCCAGGATGAAGCTGCCTGCATCGGTGGCTTCGATGACCAAACTACCCGTGATGTTGCTGCCACTTGTCAGTGTCGCATTGATGGCACCTGTATCAGGGGCTGCAGCAGTCGCGTTGCTTTGGAAAGTCAAATTGGCGATCGTATTGGGAGCGCTCTGGATGCCTGGACCGTTGTAGGTCAGAGTGCGACCATTCCCAGTCGTCCCTGAAGAGATGCTGATGATGTTGTTGGCCGTGGAAGTGCTGCCACTGGCTGCAGTGACATTGCCACTGCCACCGATTTCGATGCCACGCGTTGCCGCCAGTGTGAAGCTCTGTGTCGCCTGCAAGGTGGCGCCATTCAGAACCAAGTGCGCTGCCGACGATGTCGCTGGAGCTGCCCCCAGACTTGTGTCAGATGAAATCGTGGTCGTGCCACCGTTGAGCACGGTTTTGCCAGTGTAGGTATTGCTGGCACCTAGAATCAGATTGTCAGCGCCTGCTTTAACCAGGCTCACCATGCCGTCATCGGCATTTCCAGCGATGCCATCAATCCCACGATTGTTTGCAATGACCGAACTCAGATCGAGAGTTCGAACCGTTGCGGTCGTGTCATCAACCATGAGAATGAGTTCGCCCGCTGCTGTTCCACCTGCGGTCAAAGTACCGCCGGTGATCGACGTGTTGGCCTGACTGCTTTGAATGATACCGCCACTGTGGACATTCAATTCAAAACCCGCCAGGGCAAGATTCACGGCCGTTGTTAACGTTGCCGTGTCCTGCAATTTGAGAGCAAAGACATCGCGATTCGCGGTGAGCGTCGTCAAGGCGCTGCCCTGACGTGCCACGATGCTGTTGGTCCATGCGCTCTCACCACTGGTGTTGTAGGCTGTGAAACGGGTGATGGAAGGTTGAACGCCTGCGACGCCTGCATCGACATCGGCGCTGTAGGTCGCAAAATCGAGCGAATCATTCGCTGCCGTGGCTGCATTGGTAAAGATGTAGGCAAAGGCAGGGCCCGTCTGGCCAGCCGTGCCCGCTCCGACGATGATGCCGTTGGTTTGAATCGGCACCGTGCTGAAGATCACACGGGCGCGTTGATTGCTCGTGCCGATACCCGTTTCCACTCCTGTCACGCCCAAGTTCTGGAAAGCCAACAAGGCTCCTACATCATTGCGGGAAAGTGCTCCGCTGAAAGTCACTGCGTTTGTCTGGGCCGCGGCCGCAATGTCCGTGATGTAAGTATTGAGGCCACGATCCACGATCAAGTTCGTGACTTGCTCCGAGTAATTTGCAGCGGCCTGATCCAGATCGAATTCCAGAATACCACCGCGCATGGTTAGGCTAGCAGCGTTATTGATACGGTCCGTGCTGTTGGAGGTGCTGGTGCTGTTGAGGCGCAACTGAGCAGCTCCACCAAT
>JAIXVB010000742.1 GCA_027483245.1 Verrucomicrobiaceae bacterium
CCGGTGGAGGTGGTGATTGCTAGCCTGACCTCTCTGCGCAGTCCTTTGGTGAGTCGCTGGCTTTCCCATTGGTTCCCAGTGACGCTGGGGGGCATGTGTTACACCGTTTATTTGTATCATTTGGCCATCATCTCCGCCGCCGCGCGGGTGGTGACGCCGAGAATCACGGTGGAGTCGTATTATCTGAACTACCTGATTCACGCTGTGTTTCTGTTGCCGCTCATCATCATTCTCAGCCTCATTTTATTTGCTCTCTTTGAGCGGCCCTTCATGACTTGGAGTCCCTGGCGCAAGAAGACTCGGGAATAATTGCTGCCTCTGCGATTCCAATCCCTGCAAAGCGCGCCTTGCGCCTCCTGAACAGCTCCCCATCTTTCACACACATTTTTTCAAATCGACCTTCATGGAACACATCATCATCATTGGAACCGGCTGTGCTGGATACACTGCAGCCATCTACGCAGCGCGCGCAAATTTCAGCCCACTCATCCTCTCCGGCAACATGCCTGGAGGTCAGCTCACGACGACGACTGAGGTGGAAAACTTCCCGGGTTTCCCCAATGGCATCATGGGCCCAGAACTGATGATGAACATGCAGCAGCAGGCTGAAAAATTCGGCGCACGCATCGAATACACGCTGGTTACCAGCGTCAAGAAAACAGAAGCGGGCCACTTTGAAGTCATCAGCGAAGACGGCACGATCCGTGAAGCTCAGGCGGTGATCGTGGCGACCGGCGCTTCTCCGAAACACCTCGGGCTGCCCAATGAAAAGTCCCTGATTGGTCGCGGGTTGACCAGTTGTGCGACTTGCGATGGCGCTTTTTATCGGAATGTGCCGGTCTGCGTGATCGGAGGTGGCGACAGCGCCTGTGAAGAGGCCAGTTTCTTGACCAAATTCGCCAGCAAAGTCTATCTGATCCATCGCCGCGACTCCCTGCGCGCGTCCAAAATCATGGCGGATCGTGCTTTGGCCAATCCGAAGATCGAACCGGTGTGGAACAGCACCGTGGCAGAGTATCTGACCGATGAAAAAGGTGAGATGCGTGCGGTGATGCTGGAAAACCTCGTCACGGGTGAAAAAAGTGAGCTGGAGCTGAAATGCGTTTTTGTCGCCATCGGCCATGTGCCGAATGGTCAGTTCCTGGGGGATCTCGTGGACACCGATGAAAACGGTTACATCCTGCAAACTCAGGGCACCCGCACCAAGACCGAAGGTTTGTTCGCAGCTGGGGATGTGGCGGATCATGTGTATCGCCAAGCCATCACGGCTGCAGGGCAGGGGTGTGCGGCGGCTCTCGAAGCTGAGCGCTACCTTGCTGAGTACGGCGTGCATTGATTTGCCAGGTCCACGTGGAGAGACAATTTGTTTATTGTCTTGTCTCATAGGAGGGAGTGGATACCATCCCGAGCTTTGTCTCGGGTGAGGCAGGTTCGTCAAATACCTATGCGAAGATGCGCTCAAATACTGCTTTTGTCTGGCTGGATACTCTGGGCTGGCGGTGGTGTTGCGCTGACGCGCAGCCATTCTGCCGAGCCGGACTCGGGTCAGGCTTTGGCTCTGCTGCGCATCCATTTTGAGCGTTCACTGATCGAGTCCAGCCTGACTCCGCTGAAAAAACACCTGACCGAACTCGCCGTGGTAGAACGTCAGCGCTCGGATGCTCGCGATTATCTGGGGGCCATTGAAGCGCGTGATCAGCGCCGCAAGCTGGAGGATGAATTGGAACGACTGGATAAAGAGCTCCTGCTTTTACAAACCCGCGAACAATCGCTCAAAGCCAGCCTTTTGCCGGACAGGATCGTCTTGGCCCTGGATTCGGCGGAACTGATGGGAGGCGTCCGGCGGGAGGGTGGAGCCCTGACGAACTGGAGCAAACCTGGCACGGCTGCTCGCTGGAAGTTACCGGGGCTGCCTCTCGGCGGATATGAAGTCATTCTGCGCTATCGCTGCGGTGCGGTCGAAGGTGGCACCGTGCAGGTTCAGGAAAATCGTTTCAGCTTAAAGGGTGACATCGAGACGACCCTGAAAGGCCCGGAGGAGAAGAATCTGGGCACCCTGAAGATCACAGACGGTTCAGGAACGTTGACCATTCTTGCTGCGGCCGTGGTGAAGGACAACTTGATGCAATTGCTGGCTGTGGAATTGGTGCCAGCCAGCCGTTGATCAGACTTTCATGACGAGCCAAGATCCATTTGCCAAGAAGCTCGCGAGCGTGATCTCGATGATCGGTGCTCTGATGGGTGGATTTGCTTCAGATCTGGCCGCCCAAGCTCCCGCGCCTGCTCAGTTGGCCGTGGAGAGAGCGAGTTTCCTCAGGCAAGTGCTGGAGGAATCGCGCCCGCTGACCGAGCAATACGAACGCGCTTTGGCCAAACTCGAGATGGAACTGGCAGGTGCCTCCGATTACGAGGAGGCCTTGCGCGTGCAGCAGCGTCGTGCGGAGTTGAAAGCGCTTTACCCCAATAGCGATCTCACCAGCAATGCCGCTCAGTCGATCTTGCTTATGCCCTCGGCGGCGAGATTGAATGGTTCCACGGAAGCGCGTGGTGACACGCTCACCGGTTGGCGCACGGGGGGCAGTGGAGCTGAATGGCAGAATGTGCGCGTGCCGGCTGGTCGATATTACTTGGAGCTTGAAGCCAATTTGGTCGAGACACCGATTCTGCCAGGCAGTCTGACCCCGGGTCGCGCTCAACCTGAAGAAAGCGCTGCGTTTGAGTTTTTTGAAGTCTCCTTGCTGCCTGGAGCCGAAGAAAATCGCCGCTCTTTTGAAATCAAGCAGAGCCCGGATGACCTCACCTTCTCCCCGATCCGAATTGGTCCAGTAAATTTCACCCGCAGTTCTTTGACGCTGCGTCTGAGCACCAGCCGGGGTTATCCTGGCAATGTGGTGCGTTTGCGCAATCCGAGGCTGACGCCGGTCACGGAAGAAATAACGACGGCACCTTCTCTGTCCGTGCCTGGAATCACGCTGGATGACCTGCGCAAGGATCTGGCGTCTTCTTTGGAAAAGGCTCAAAAGCCAATCATTGATGCCTACCTGACTCAACTGCGCATCCTCAGCGCGGGCCCAGGCACCTTGCGTCCCGAGGCTGATGCTGAGGTCAAACGCATCCTCAAGCTCATGGACTCCAGTCGCAATAGTTCAGCGCTGGGACGACTCTTGATCGGAGCCAGTGGTGTGGGTGGATTCGAAGACTTGGACGGCGCGCGTTTTGTGGCTGATGCCGCCAATTCTGGGGATCGATTCATGGTCGAGCATGATGGGCGACGCTTCATTTTGCGGCTGCTCTGGGTGCAGTGTGCGCCTCTCAATGCCACGGATAGCAATGGTCGCAAAACCTTGGCCAAGCACTTCGAACTCAGTGAAGATGATCTACCCGCGTTGGCTCGCTCGGCACAGGAGTTCACGGCGGGTTATCTGGAAGGCAAGATGCTGCGATTGCTCGTCCGACCAGCCAAGGAGAAGGATGGAGCTCAGCCTGCACTGGTTTTTTTGCCGGAGGTGGGGCTGTATCAAAATGTGCTCATCGATCAGGGTTTAGCTGCGGTGCAAACGCCACCCAAAGAGCTGCGTCGCGGAGGCATGGAACAAGCCCTGCTCTCTGCACTTCAGGAACGCGAAGAAAGTGCGCGGCGACAAAAAACCGGAGCCTGGGCTCTCGGCACGGAGGAGAAAAAATGAGTTTGAGACCTTGGATCTTCCTCTGCCTTCTCGGGGCTGTTTGCTACGCGCCTCTCTGCGCCCAGACGGCACCTCAATTACCTGTCCATTCCGCACCTGTAGCGGCCAGTGCTGAGGGATCACGTCTGCGTCAGGTCGAGTCGATTTACCAGCAGCAGCTTCGACCGCGTCACATTCCTCTTCTCGGCAAGTATCTCACCCAACTGCAGAAGCTGTCGGCCCAAGCAAGCGATCCCAAACCCTATCAAGAAGAGATCGCGCGAGTCCAAACCATGATCAGTAATGGTGGGGTCGTCGATCTCTCGGCTGCGGCGCAAACGCTGCGTGCCCCGGCCGATCAGCCGCCGCCTCTGCCTCTGCCGATGCCCCGCCGACTGACGCGTGGGCTCATCTCGCTCACTCCTGGACTGGCCCGCAGCATCACGCCGCTGCCGGTCTCCAGTGCCAGTCCTGAGGTGGCGGCCTTGGGCGAGATTGAATGGCGGATTGAGTCTCTGCCAGCGGGCACTTATGAAATCGTCCTCAACTATGCTTGCCCTGAGTTGGCCTCGCCATTGCCCGTGCAGTTGGACTTCGCCGGTGAGAAATTGGAAGTGCAGTTGGATGAGTCCAAAAAAACCTTCAGTAGCACGACGTTTCGCATCTTGAGGTTAGGCCAGATCACCTTCATGACGGAGGTGCGTGGTGAGACGCTACGTTTGCGCGCTGGAGCCAAGGAAAGCAGCGGCTTGTTGCTGCGTCAGCTCGTCATCGCGAAAGCCAAACCGGCCCCTTAATTTCGTCCCTTTTTATTTGTGCACCTACTTTTGACCAACGACGACGGCATTGAGGCTCCAGGCTTGGCCGCCTTGTTGAAAGCCGTGTCCACACTGCCGGGTATCCGTGTTTCCATCGTTGCCCCTGCCACGGAACAGTCCATGTGTGGGCATCGCGTGACCACGCGTGAGGCCTTGCATGTCGAGTCGCGAGGCGAGCATCGTTGGGCGGTTCACGGAACCCCGGCTGACTGCGTGCGCATCGGTCTGTTTGCGTTAGGTTTGAAGCCGGATTGGGTGATCTCTGGCGTCAATGCTGGAGGCAATTTGGGGCAGGACATTGTCATTTCGGGCACGATTGCTGCCGCGCGGGAGGCGACTTATCACGGCGTCTCCGCCATGGCTTTTTCGCATTATTTGATCAAGGACCTGCCACTGGATTGGGAACGTGTTGCCGGCTGGGTGCAGGAGTTGATCGTCCAACTCAGTGGGGAAAGATTGGCCGACGGAGAATTCTGGAATGTGAACCTGCCGCATTTGCCACCGTCGCAGACCACGCTGCCTGAGCAGGTGCGCTGCACGCCCGCTCGTCTGCCCTTGAAGGTCGAGTATGTCTCGATGGATGGCGGCTTAAGTTTTTGCTACACGGCCGCATATTCGGAGCGGCCCCAGGACCCTGGTTCTGATGTGGAGGCCTGTTTTGCAGGGTGTGTCAGCATCACTCGTTTGCATCTGTGAGCATGGGGGATGAGTCACCTCAGATTCAGCCGCCCTGGGGGCGCTTGAGCGAGAGTGGTCTCTGGCAGAAACTCTGCCAATGGCCCTGGTTGCGACGTCTGGGTTTGCACCTGTCCCTTTCATTGGAGCGGCCTTTTGATCCACGACTTCTGGGGCGCAATCTATCTCGTGGGGAGATCGGTCTAGCGGGAGAGATTCTCGCAGCTCGTCACCTGCGGGTGCAGGGGCGAAAGGTTCTCTATCAAAACTACCGTGGACCTCAGCGGGGCGAGGTGGACATCGTCGCGCGCCATGGATCGGTGCTGACTTTTGTGGAGGTAAAGACCCGCACGAGCCGGGAGTTTGGGCGCCCAGCCGATGCCGTGAATGCGGAAAAGCAGCGTCTGATCCAACGCGGAGCACAGGATTGGATGCGTCTGCTGGGCCGCCCGCGCATCACTTTTCGTTTCGACATTGTCGAGGTCCTGCTGATTCCGGGGGAGTTGCCCGCGCTCAACATCATCGCCAATGCCTTCACTCTTCCTGATGGGGCGATGCTGGGTCGATAGCTACTTCCTGCTTTGACATTGCCAAACCCACCCGCTAATCCTTGCGCCCGCCAATTCCAACCAAGCATCGACATGAGCAAAAATTCCGCGAAGAAGATCATCAACGATCCCCTGAAATGCGCCGACGAACTTTTTGAGGGCCTCGTGCTCGCCTATGACGGCAAAGCCCGCGTGGTGGGCAAGCGCTCCATTGTGATGAACGATTTGCGCCCAGATGCCCCCGCGTTGCTCATCGGCGGTGGTGCAGGTCATGAGCCGATCTATCACGGCCTTGTCGGCAAGAACATGGGTGACGGCGCAGCTGTGGGCGATATCTTTGCGGCTCCTCCTCCTGATATCGTACTGGAAGCGACCCAGGCCGTGAATCGCGGCAAAGGCGTCCTTTATCTCTACGGCAATTACGCCGGAGACATCATGAACTTCGACATCGGCGCTGAACTCGCCGAAGAGGACGGCATCACCGTCAAGACGGTCATCATCAACGACGATGTCTGCTCGGCACCACCGTCTGAAAAAGGCAAGCGTCGTGGTGTGGGCGGTCTTGTTCCTATCGTGAAGCTTGCTGGAGCTGCGGCTGCCACCGTGGACACGCTCGATGAACTCGCCCGCATTGCTCAAAAAGCTGTGGATGCTACACGCACGGTCGGTGTCTCCACCAAACCTGGTTCCATTCCTGCCACAGGCGCTCCGACCTTTGAACTCGCGGATGATGTCATCGGTCTCGGCATGGGCATCCATGGTGAAAAAGGGGTGGGTTTGATCCCGATGTGCACGGCGGATGAACTCGCGGCCAAGATGCTGGAACTGCTCTTTGCGGATGACCTACCTCTCAATGCCGGAGATGAAGTCGTCTTTTTCGTCAACAGCCTCGGCAGCACTCACATGATGGAACTGCTCATCATGCTCCGCGCTGCGCGTCCGATCCTTGATGCTCGCGGCATCAAGATTCACCAAACCATTGTCGATAGCATCGTTACCTGCCAGGAGATGGCCGGCGTCAGCTTCAGCATCACGAAGCTGGATGCCGAGCTCAAAAAGCTCTGGGACATGCCCTGCGAAAGCGTCGGCTACACCAAGCTCTAAGCTGACCTCTTTGCCAGTCACCCACACGATTTTGGGCACCAAAAGGGGCGCCTTTCTCTGATCCATGAATGCACTTCACGCCCTCTTTCACACCCTCCAGGTGCAGCCCTCTCTCATCCCTGAGGGCCGCATCCTTTTCCTCCGCGCTCAGGCTCACCCAGGTCTCGAGCCACTGCGTGAGAGACTGACCTGTGAACAGCCCTGGAAGCCCCGTGCCAATGGCTTGGAGGCCGCAGGGATACGCCACACTAAAGAAGTCCAAGGTCAGTTTCCGCTTGTCCTGCTTTTGCCTGAACGACAGCGCGAGAGCATCCTGGCTGACTTTGCCCGCGCTTACGAATGCCTGGCTGAAGGTGGAACGCTGGTGGTCGCTCTGCACAATGATTGGGGTGCCAAGCGAATGGAGCAGCATCTCCGTGATGTCGCAGGCGAAGTCTCCACTGTCTCCAAGAATCATTGTCGTGTCTTTTGGACCACCAAAACGCAGCTTTGGCAGACAGACGTGCTTGAAACATGGCGCAGTGCTGGGGCCCTTCAGCGCATTCTAGAAGGTCGCTTCTGGTCACAACCGGGCCTCTTCAATTGGAATGAAATTGATGAGGGTTCACG
>JAIXVB010000676.1 GCA_027483245.1 Verrucomicrobiaceae bacterium
ATCACCCTCAACAATGGTCTCATGGCGCTCAACGGCAGTTCCACAACTGCCGCCAGTGAGACCCTTGGCAACCTCACGGTCAACTCTGGCGGTCGCAATTTCATCACCATCGCTACCACTCCAACCACCGCTACCGTTAAATTCCTCCAGTTCGGCACACTGAACCGGAACAACAACGCGGTTGTGATCTTCCGCGGCGACACCCTCGGAACCACGGCGACCGCTCGCAACGAAATCAAGTTCTCCGCCTCCCCGACACTCGTCGGCGGAGGTGGAGCTGCTGGCACGACCAACCTTTCGATCCTTCCTTGGGCTCGCGGCGGCACCGCTGCTGGGAACAATGCTACCGGATTCGTGACCTATGAAACCAACGGCATCCGCCAGCTCACTGCGGGAGAATATCTTTCCGCATCAAACACCAGCACAATCGATGCTGCGGTGGGGGTCATTACCGACCGCAACGTCAGCGTGACCAGCAGCGTCACGACCGGTTCTTCGACCATCAATGGCTCTTCCGCGACGCCAACGGTCAATGCCCTTCTCATCAGCAACACGGGTGCCACCGCAGCCCAGACCTTCGGCTTGAACAGTGGAACGGTGACCGTCACCAGCGGTGCGGTTCACATCCAACAATCTGTCGGTCAAAACCTCACCTTAGGCTCAGGCACACTGGCCTTTGGCAGTGCCGAAGGTGTCATCACGACGAATAACGGCGGCTTCCTCACCACGATCAACACGCAGGTCACCGGCACAGGTGGTCTCACCATCAGCAATCTGAATGGCGGCGGCATTTCGCTCTCTGGCATCACGAGCGCAGGTTTCTCAGGCGGTCTTACCATTGGGGGCAATGGCTTCGTAGGAGTGGATCAAGATCAGCGCTTCGGCAACTCCGCCAACAGCATCACCCACGGCGGTGGCACCCTTCAATTCTTTGCGGGATTCACCTCCACCCGCACTCTCACGCTGCTCGGCAATGTCGGTAACAACACCCTTGCCAACAACACCACCTCGAGCACCGTCACCTGGAATGGCAACATCACCGGTGCCGGTTTCCTCCGGCTCATCAACAACGCCTCGACCGCCGGAATGGGAGGCTTTTCTCTTGGCGGTGCCAATGATTACAGCGGCGGCACTCAGATCGAAGGCATCAACGTCATTGCCTCCTCAAACAGCGCTCTGGGCACCGGCACGGTCACCCTCATGGGTGCCACGGGAAATGCTCCTGCCCTTGCGCTCACGGGCACAGCCCCGACCCTCGGCGGCCTGCGCGGCACTGACGGCACCGTCACGATCAATCCCTCGGCATCCAGCGCCACTTTGACGGTCGGTGCCAACCACGAAAACACCGTCTTTAGTGGAGTCATCACGCAAGGTGCGGGGAAGACCGGCGCTTTCACGAAAACCGGTAACGGCACCCTCATTTTTACGAACAGCCACACTTACACCGGCGACACCACGATCTCCGGCGGGACCCTGGTGGCAAACAACGGCACCGGCTTCGGCTCCGCTACTGGGGGTGGTAGCGTGATGCTCGGAGATGGTGCTAGGCTCGGTGGCAGCGGCACCGTGGGCTCCACCATTTTGGGCAGCAATGTCACCGTGCAAAGCGGTGGCACATTGTTTGCCGGGCAGAGCGGCGTGCTGGATGCGCAGGAACTCACAGTGCAAAGCGGCGGCACAATCACCCTAGGGGGCAAATTGGAACTCGACATCATCGGCGGTGCTGGAAGCGGTGTGCTCAATGCCCAGAATGGCAACAACGACCGCCTCATCTTCACGTCCACCAGCGGCATCGCCGGCACGGCCACGCCAGCCATCACGGGCTCCCTCAAGATCAATAGCAACCTCACTGGCTGGACGGCGGGCACGGCTTTTGATCTCTTTGACTGGGCCAATCTCACCACCAGCTTTAGCAACCTGCCCAACACCGGCTCCATGCAGGGCAACCCGCTCGATCTCCCGGACCTCACCAGCCTTAGCCTGCTGTGGGACTGGAGCAGCCTCTACACCACGGGCCAGCTCAGTATCGTCGCCGTGCCCGAGCCATCACGGGCAATGCTCATGATGTGCGGGCTTACGACACTTCTACTCCGCCGTCGTCGTCATGCGTGAGTCGCTTGCGTTATGGAGTGCGGTGGCAAGCGATAACGCGACACCGCTTTTCATCTGCAGGTTAGACTTCAGCATCACCCACAACGCCGTTCGTCGATGTTGACCACGCTCGAAGGCGGCGTCTCAGGCGCCGCAGACCACAACGCAAGCGCTCGCCAATTCTTTGCTCCACGACTCCATCAATCCAACCGCCACCATCCCACGCTTGAGCTTGCTCATCTCGTAATCCACCCTTCACCCATGCCTCGCTGTCGCCTCCTTGTGCTCCTCTTGCTGCTTCTTTTGGCAGCAAACCATGCCCAGGCGGATCTGACCACGGCAACGTCGATTCGGCAGCTTTCGCCTGAGGCCGCTGCGGCAGCGCCAGCAGCAAAGTTGCGCGGGGTGGTCACTTTTAATGCGCAATGGCGCGGTCAATCCAACACCGCGATCCAGGACACTACAGCAGGCATCTTTGTGAGCCTCGTGAATGCGATGGAACCCAAGCTCCAGCTCGGCGACGAAGTGGAGATCACGGGCGAGGCTGCCAAGGGCGGCTACGTGCCGCTCATGAGAGCCAACCAAGTTCGCGTGCTCGGACGCGGCACACTTCCTGAGCCCGAGCGTGTGGATCTGCCGCAGCTCCGCAGCGGGAGGCTGGACAGCCAGTGGGTGGTGGTGGAGGGCATCGTGCGTGACGTTCAGCATGACGGCAGCGTCACCCCGCCTAGCACCATCCTCACGCTCGCCCTGCCCGGCGGCCGTGCCGAGGTCTTCATGGCTCTAGTGCCCGAGGCGGACTTTCAGTCGCTCATCGACGCGCGTGTCGAGGTGCGCGCCGTGTGCTTTCAATACTTCAACGCCCGCCGCCAGTCTTTCCAGTTCCGCTTGATGGCCTGCGAGGCCACTCAGCTCACCGTGCTCACGCCTTCGCCGGCGGCACCCTTTGCCCTGCCCATCACACCGCTGCACTCGCTCCTCCAGTTTGATCCCAAAGGCACACCGCTGCATCGCCTGCGCGTTCAGGGCCGTGTGAGTTTGCATTGGCCGGGCGAGTTTTTCTTTCTTCAAGACGGCACCGACGGCGTGCTCGTGCGTTCCCGCCAGAAGGAGCCCCTGCGGGCCGGAGATCAGGTCGATGTCGCCGCCTTTGCCGCCATGGGGCCCTACGCTGGCACGCTTGAGGACGCGGTGTATCAAAAGATCCCGAATATGGACAGCCAGCTTGCCACGCCCTCCGCCGTGAGATTTGAAACCCTCGTCGATGGCCGCATGGATGCGCGGCTCGTCAGCACCGAGGCCCTGCTGGAAAGCATCGCGCTGCGGGAGGATCACGCCGTGCTCATGCTGCGCAAAGGCAGTCTCGTCGTGCCTGCTGAGCTGCCCGTGCCGCTCGATGCCTTGCCTGCCTTGCGCATCGGAAGCCTGGTGCGCATCACCGGTGTGTGCCAGATCCAGGTCGGCCCGCAGCGCCGCTTTGCCCGTGTGTTTCAGCCAGAGTCCGCACGCCTGCTGCTGCGCGGTGTGGAAGACATCACGGTACTTCGCGCCGCCTCGTGGTGGACTTCACAGCGGCTCGCCATCGCCCTCATCATCGCCGTCAGTGGGCTCGGACTCACGGTGCTCTGGCTCTCGGGACTGCATCGCCGCAATGCGCGACTGCAAGCCGAGATCAGCGCGCGTGAGCAGGCCGAAGCCGAGGTCAAACGCCGTGTCGATGAGCGCCATCTGCTCGCCGCTGATCTGCACGATACCCTGGAGCAAAGTCTCACCGGCGTGGCGCTCCAGCTTCAAGCGACACGCGATGCACTGGACCGCGATGAGGTCGATGAAGAAGAAGCGCATCTCACCCTCGCCGAGCGATTGCTCGCCCACAGCCGCGCCGAGGTCCACCGCGCGGTGCGTGATCTGCGCAGCCCCAGCCAGCAGTCGCTCGACCTGCCCGCCGCCCTTCGTGAGTTGGTGCGCCTGTCCTCAGCGGCGTCGAAGGCCAAGTTCTCACTCACCTTGCCCGAATCCTTGTCTGATCTGCCTAGCCATCTCGCGTATCCGCTTTTGCGCATCGCGCAGGAAGCTGTGACCAACGCGCTCAAACACGCCAGCGCCAGCCGCATCGGCATCACTCTCGATGCCGATCGCAAAGCCCTCACGCTCACCATTCAAGACGATGGCATCAGCTTCGATACCATCTCCAGCCCTGGCCCCGCGCAAGGCCACTTCGGCCTGCAAGGCATCAAAGAACGCACCGCCCGCCTCAATGGCACCCTGCGCCTGCATTCCCAGCACGGCCAGGGCACCCGCCTCATCGTCACCCTGCCATTCCCCACATGACTGCCCCCAAACCTGTCCGCCTCATGCTTGTCGATGATCATCTCGTCGTGCGCATGGGCCTCATCGCTATTCTCAAGGCCGAGCCCCGATTGCGCATCATCGCCGAAGCCGAAGACGTGGCCAGCGCTCACGCGCAGTTTCGCGCCCATCAGCCCGATGTGACCCTGATGGACCTGCGTCTGCCCGGTGGCGGTGGCATCGAGGCTGTCAAAGCCATCCGCGCCGAGTATCCCGACGCCCGCATCCTCATGCTCACCACTTTTGATTTGGAAGAGGAAATCCACCGCGCCCTGCAAGCCGGAGCCTGTGGTTACCTGCTCAAAAACATCAGCCGAGAAGACCTCGTGCAGGCCATCGTCGCCGCCCATCTTGATGGCACCAGCACTCTCTCGCCCGAGATCAGCGCCCGACTCGCCGCCAGCGAAGGCAGCGCCGAACTCACCGCCCGCGAGACTGAAGTGCTCTCCCTTATGGTCAAAGGCCTCACCAACAAAGACATCGCCCGCATTCTCGGCTTCACGCCCCGCACCTCGAAAGCCCACGTGAAGCACCTGCTCGGTAAACTCGGCGCCACCGATCGCACCGAAGCCGTCGCTCTCGCTTTGCAACGCGGGATTGTGCCGATGGATTGAGCTTTAACGGCACTCTCACACCATGACCGTCGCAGACTACCCAAGGGATCATGTGGCGCGACATTGGTCACGGCGAATGGCTTTTCGATTTCGACATCGAAGCGGAGGTCAAAGCCATGCCCGCTGCTGTGCTCGCGATGGCGAAAGACCCAGCCGCCTCGAAAGCAAAAGCAGCCAAGGCGCGTGAGTTCGTCCAGATCGGCAGCAGGAAAGCCTCGGTGCTCTCAAAAAAGACCTCCAAACTGCATCCCGCCCGCCTGCGCATGAGTGTCACCTTTGGGCTTGGATGCACACGCTCAGAGGTCATTTGGTCCACAGCTTCTGACAAACGAGCAGCAGCAGGACAGGTGGGGCTGACGAAGTTTCGGGCATCTTCATCATGCCCAAACCCCTTCTCATTCTCTACGGAAGCGTCACTGGAAACGCCGAATACTGTGCTGAAAAAGCGGCCAAACTCGCTCGTCAGCGCGGCTACGATCCGACCCTGGAAAACATGGGCGATACTGGGCCGGAGGTGCTGAACCAATTCGACACGGCCCTGATCATCACCAGCACTTTTGGCGATGGCGAACCGCCCAGCGGCACGGAGGATTTTTATGAAGGGGTGGTGGTGGCGCGGCGTGTCCGGTTGACGAGCCTGCGCTATGCTGTGTTGGCGCTAGGAGACACGGTGTATGAGCACTTTTGCAAAATCGGCCGGGACTACGATGCGGTTCTGGAATCTCTCGGAGCCACGCGGTTTCATGATCGGCAGGATTGCGATTCGGATTTTGAGGACGCCTGTGATGCGTGGTTGGAGGGCGTGTTTTCCGCTCTGGCAGAGGAACGTGCGGCCATGGCTGCGTGAGGTCACTTTTCATGGAGCCACCGTTCATGCCGACGCCACCGACCCGCCGACTCGCTTTTAGCCTTCCTCTGGGCACCTTTGATCTGGTTCGTCTTCATCCCGAACTGTGGGAGGTGGATGAGTTAGCAGGCACGGCCGTGGTCGGGCTGGATGGCGATTGGCCGCGTTTGCTGATCGGTCTTTCGAAGACGGGACTGCTCATGGCGTCAGTCTCGGCCGGGCCGGTGAGTTTCGCCGCTGCTCTGATGCCTCCTCGTTTCGAACCCATCCCCGATTCCGCCGAGTGGATCTGCCTAGAGTCCGGCACCCAGTTTTGTCCGGCCAACTTCGGCGGAGCCCTGGCCGTGATCGAGCGCTGTGGGCAGCAGCAAATGATGTCGATCCAGATCTTTGATCGTACAGGGGAGGGGTGTTTGAAACTTTTGGCCACCAATCTCACGGATGTGGCGGCCCTCGAAGAACTGGTGCGTCGCCATGCCAGTGGACGCAGCCGGATGCATTTCGGTGATCGAGCCGCGCCGCCGAGGGTGGTCGAGCGTGCGCCCGATGCCGCAACCGTACGCAGCCTTTGGTCAGGCCTGCGTCGCACGCTGCCGGAGACTTTCTTTCCAGGGATGGGGGAGGTCACCCGGCAGCGTGCCTTGGCGGTCGC
>JAIXVB010000563.1 GCA_027483245.1 Verrucomicrobiaceae bacterium
GCCCGAAAGCCCGTGCCCGCTTGGCGACAGTTTCTCAGGCAGTTTGAAGACGTGCTCGTCATCGTCTTGTTATTCGCCACGGCGATCTCCACGGTGCTCTGGCTCATTGAAAGGGAGGCCGCACTCCCCTACGAAGCCATCGCGATTTTAGCGGTCGTGCTGCTCAATGCCATCATTGGTTATCTTCAGAGCTCTCGTGCTGCCTCAGCCGTGGCCGCTCTTCGACAGATGGCTGCGGCACGCGCTCATGTGATTCGGGGTGGCAGACATCAGGAGATCCCCAGTGCAGAAGTGGTCAAAGGAGATCTCCTGATCATTGAGGCCGGTGATACGATCTCAGCCGATGCCCGCCTGCTGCACAGCGCCGCTTTACAAATGGCCGAAGCCGCCCTCACCGGAGAAAGCCTGCCGGTGAGCAAGGACCCCTCCACGATCGCGGGGGATGTCGGCCTGGGCGATCAACTCAACATGCTCTTCAGCGGCACCGCAGCGACTTATGGACACGGCAAGGCCATCGTCACCGCCATCGGCATGGAAACAGAAATGGGGCGGATTGCAGGCCTGTTGGAATCGGCCCCCGAAGAGATCACGCCTCTTCAAAAGGAACTCAATCGAGTCGGCAAACGACTGGCCGTGCTGGTGATCTGCATCGCAGTGGTGATGATCTTGACCATCCTTGGCATGCAGGGTGTCCAGGGTTTCTCAGGTTTCTTTAACCTGCTCATTCTGGGCGTCGCTCTCGCGGTCGCGGCGGTGCCTGAGGGGCTGCCAACGATGGTCACCGCTGTGCTTGCTCTGGGAGTGCAGCGCATGGCCAAGCGTCATGCCATTGTGCGACACCTGGCTGCGGTTGAAACGCTGGGTTCGGCCAACATCATTGCCTCCGACAAGACTGGGACGCTCACAAAAAACGAGATGACGGTGCGGGCAGTGATCATGGCGAGTGGAAGAGTCGATTTTGAAGGCACGGGCTACGCTCCTGAAGGCGAGGTCAAAGTCAGTGGAGGCTTACCGCTCGAAGGTAAAATCCGCAGTGAACTCAAACGAGCTTTGACCGTCGCAGATCGGGCGAACAATGCCAAACTCGAGGAAAAAGAAGGACGCTGGTCCGTGCATGGTGACCCCACTGAAGGCGCGCTCATTGCAGCGGCCCAAAAAGCTGGACTCGTGGCCAGCGAACTTCATTCGCGCTATGAGCGTGTCGGTGAAGTGCCGTTTTCATCCGAGCGCAAGCTCATGTCCACCGTTCACACCGACACGGAAAAAAGCCGCTTACTCATCTTCACCAAAGGTGCCCCTGACGAACTGCTGGCACGTTGCACCCAGGAACTGGTGGGCGATGAAAAACAGGACCTCACGGAGGAACGACGAGCGGCTCTCTTGGAGCTCAACGAAGGTCTGGCGGGTGAGGCTTTGCGAACACTCGCCGTGGCGGCACGTGAACTTCATACCAACGCCCTAGATGATAAGGAGGCCCACGAGGGACTGGAACAGGATCTTCTCTTTCTGGGCATCATCGGCATGATGGATCCACCACGGGAGGAGGCCAAAGCGGCGGTCTCGACGGCGCTCAAAGCGGGCATACGCCCCATCATGATCACTGGAGATCATCCGAAGACAGCGGCTGTCATTGCAGCGGCTGTCGGGATCTCCGCAAACGGACAAGTCCTCACGGGCACGGAGATCGAAAAGTTATCGGATGAGGCGTTCAAACAAACCGTTCGCGAGGTCTCTGTCTTTGCGCGTGTGAACCCCGATCATAAGTTACGCATCGTCAAAGCCCTGCAATCAAACGGAGCGATTGTCGCGATGACAGGGGATGGAGTGAACGATGCCCCCGCGCTCAAAACGGCAGACATCGGCGTTGCCATGGGCATCACGGGCACGGATGTCTCCAAAGAGGCCGCTGACATTGTGCTCACGGATGATAACTACGCCACGATCGTCATCGCTGTTGAAGAAGGGCGCGCCATCTTCGACAACATTCGCAAGTTCCTGCGTTACTTGCTGTCCTCCAACTTCGGTGAAGTCATGACCATGTTTTTTGGTGTGCTTTTCGCGAAGTTCATCGGCCTCCAAGGTGAATCGGCAACCGTTGTCTTGCCCCTTGTGGCAACACAAATTCTTTGGATCAACCTTGTGACAGATGGTGCTCCAGCACTCGCGCTTGGCATTGATCCCGCCGAAAAGGATCTGATGAATCGTGCACCACGACCGCAGGATGAAAGGATCATCACGGGTCCTATGTGGGCAGGCGTGGTGTTTGTGGGCGTGATCATGGCCGCAGGCACACTGCTGGTGCTGGATGCTTCCCTGCCCGGAGGATTTTGGGAGGGAGAAGGGGACCTGGCCTATGCAAGAACCATGGCCTTCACCACTCTCGTGATGTTTCAATTGTTCAACACGTTCAATGCTCGCTCGGATGAACGAAGTGCCTTCTCTGGTTTCTTTCGCAACGCATGGCTCTGGGCGGCCCTCTTTTTCTCTCTCATCCTACACGCCGCCGTGATTTACACGCCCTTTCTTCAGCATGCCTTCTCCACAATGGCCCTCGCCGTTTCAGACTGGTTCTTCTGTGCTGCTGTCGCCAGTTCCGTGCTGTGGTTACGCGAGCTCAGCAAGCTGGCAATCCGCTGGCAGAGACTTTGCACGCTTACGCCATCTTCAGTCAGCCCCAACAAGAGCAGGCGCTCAAAATCATCTTAACCCACGAGTGATCGAGCCGCCGTTTTGGGTCATCGAATTTGCACTTTTCTCGTTGTTAGGGGTTCACCCCATTGCTGGCAGCTCGCTCACTCGGCAAAATGAAGAAGTTGGGAGGTTTCCAGCCTCCAAATCCGCTCAATCTGTAGTCTTACCCGGGCTCATGCTCAGTCATTGAAAGATTCCTCATCTTATGGTTCATCATTCCGTTTTCTGTCTCGCGCTCACCAGCCTTCAGGCTGAACAGATGGTTCAGAAGCTCAAGCGCGAGGCCTTTCTGATGCAGCACATTTCTGTGGTGTCAGCCATCGGACCGCTGGTGACCACCCTGGGTGATCTGACGCGTGGATTGTTCAACTTGGGGGTGCCTTTACTCCAAGCCCGACTTTATGAAAGCCAGGTCAAGGAGGGCTGCACGCTGGTCTCCGTGCAAACCCAGACGAATGCTGAAATCACCCTCGCCAAAGAAGTTCTGCGCAGGGCAGAAGGAACAGAGATCTGCGCCACTTATGAGCCCATGTCCCTCTATCGTTCGGTGCCTTTTCACCAGCTGAATCATCAAATCAAAAATCCACTCGGTGTCGCATGACTGTCATGACTTCTCCGTCCGCTAGCACCTGTGGTTCCTGAATCTTCATCCGAATCCCCTTCTCCATGAAGACTCTCCAGAAACTCTTTCTCGATGCCCTCGCCGAGATTTATGATGCGGAAATCCGGCTGGTCGGGCAGTTGCCGAAAATGATGGAGGCAGTCACCTGCACTCACCTGAAAGAGGCCATCCAAGTTCATCTCCGGGAAACAGAAGAACATGTGTCGCGGCTGAAATCGGTCTTCGACGAAATCAGCGAAAGACCTTGGCGCAAAACCAGTGAGGCCACGATCTCCTACCTCAATGAGAGCCATGAAGTCTTGAGCTTTTACAAAGGCCACTCGACCCTCCATGCCGCGATGATTGCCGTGGTGCAAAAGATCGAGCATTACAAAATCGCTTCGTATGGATGCCTTCGCGACTGGGCCATCATTTTGAAACATGAGGAATCAGCGGCCCTGCTTCAACGGATCCTCGATGAAAGCAAAGCCACGAATCAATCGCTCACGGATCTGGCACGATCCCGAAGCAATCAAGAAGCCCTCAAGAGGCCTGCGGAAGCCGAAGCAGAGACACCTCCGACCGCTACAGAACACGAACTCACCAAGGCCATCTCACGCCTCGAAACCGAGGCCCCAACACACGGATCTCCGGATCGCCCCCTTGAATCGACTGCGGTTCCGTAGGCGGCTGGTTTGATAAGGCTCTCACAACTCAACACTCTTATGAACACGAACATCGGACTCTGGATTGACCATCACAAAGCAGTCATTGTTTCAGCCTCAGAGATGGAGCCTGAGATCCAAGTCATCTGGTCCCACACCGAGAATCAAATGAGCCCCAGGCATGAAGAACCCTCAACGTCCCCCCAAGAATCACCCGCAGCTCCTGTCGATGAAGTTCATCAGCGAACCTTCACGGAGCACTTGCACCACTTTTACAAGGCCGTGATGGCCTGTGTCAGAGAGGCGGATTCATTGCTCATTTTCGGACCGGACGAAGCCAAAAAGCAACTGCATGAGCAACTCATGGACGTTCGTCCACGCTCCTGGCCCGTGAAGATCGAAACCGCAGACACCATGACCGATCGGCAGATCCTCACCAAAGTCTGTTCGCACTTTCAGAAAAAACGCAGCTTCCTCTCACGCTCATGAAAACGAGCCCCCTTCTGCGTGCTGAGTCAGAGGCGACTTTGTCGCTGGAAACGAACTATCATCGGCCCTTTCTTCCGCACTCTCCCAAGCAGGCTTTGAACCGACTGTTTCTCAGTGAGCTGGCGAACCGATACGACTCCGAGAAGCGCCAGTCTCGAGTGCTCTCCCAAATGGCGGAAGCCGCCACCTGCGTGCATTTGAAAAAGTTGCTGCGCCTTCACGCCTGGGAGACGGAAGGTCAGGTCATGAAACTCCAGTGTGTTTTCGAAGCCTTGGAAGAAGAAGTTCAGGAAACCTGCAGCGCGGTGAGCATGGCGCTGCTCACTGAGGCCGAGCGCATCACGGAAGTCTTCAGAGCAGATTCGCCTGCGCTCAATACCGCACTGGTTTACGCCGCCCAGAAGATCGAGCACGACGAGATGGCGGTTTACGGAGCCCTGCGAGAATGGGCGGTGCTGATGAGTCACAAAGAAGCGGCCCTGATTCTCGAACAGCTCTTGGATGAAGAGAAAAGGACTTACCAATCTCTGATCAAGATGGCGCGTTTTCACTGCAACAAAGAAGCGCTGAACGTCTTTCACGCCGAAGATTTTTACTGCGACAAATACGGTCACGAGTTCGCCAAAGTGCGGATGTAACGAAGGGGTTCAACCCGGCAGCGTTCTGGGCGGTTTTCGAAGTGGCAACTCAAGCTAGATTGGGAAGGTTCATTGATCTTCGACGATTGACACCCATCCCGGTGCCGCGCTCACCGTCATCGCAACGCCGCTCACAGCGATCGCAACGTCGCTCACCCTGATCGCAGCACCGCTTACAGGCCGCGAGACCCTCGAAAGCGCTGGAGGCCCAGCGCACTCCAAAACGCTGCCGCGCTATTGGCTCCTCCCGCCCGAAATGACGCGAAGCGTTCTGGAGTGCTCCAGACCTCTGGAGCTGTCGCAGGACCTACGCCACACTCGAGTTCGGAAGCCTTTCACCGTCCGCGAGTCACTCGAGGCCCAGCGCACTCCAGGACGCTGGCGCGACCGTGCCCAGGCAGAGCCAAGACACGCGGCAAGTCCACCGGCCTCCCCTCAACTCTCATCCTATGAACACAGGGTTTTGTTCGCATTCTTGGGTGATCTGGGTCAACTTTTCCTCCGCACCGTCATCAAAAAAGGAAAAACGATATGCCAGGCGTTCAAACCCCCAAGGAATTGTCACCCGAACAACGCATAGAATTGCTCGGCATCTTGAAAGCTCGTTTTGAAAAAAACATGAGCCGTCACAGCGAGATTGA